>JAUUWK010000027.1 GCA_030589055.1 Candidatus Bathyarchaeota archaeon
GGCGATGAAAGCCTTGGTGAAGGCGAAGGTTAGAGGAATCTACTCTACAGCTCTAACAAAACTGCTTTTAGACAGCGACTGTGAAATAGTCCAGCCGTCTCTAGCTATAAAGAAACGTTTCGGGCTTTCGGAAAATTTAGCACCACCGGACCTTAAAATAGAAGATAGATACGACTTGCAAGGTGTGAGAGTTTTCGGAACATCAGAAGCACTGGATACATTCCAGTCTATTTTGCATCGCACTCTTGAGGATGCCCTAACGCGAAAATGGCAGGTTAGCGTTGACGGAATATACAAGGGAAACGTGGTGGAATCCGACGAAGATACAGTTTACGTTGACATAGGCAACAGCGTCATAGGAAGACTTCCGAAATCTGAAGTTGTAAACGTAAATGAGAAACAGGTAATTGTTTTGGTTGAAAGAAGAAGAATTGGTGCGAAACTGCCTGTTCTGACAACAAAATTGAAGATCGTTGGTAATTGCGCCATTCTAGCGCAAAACAGCAAGATTGGGGTTAGTTTAAAAATTCGAGACTTGGAAAAGCGGGCGAGACTTTATGCCTTAGGGAAAAAGCTTGCACCTAGTGACTGGGGGATTATTTGGCGTGCGTCTTCTACAAATCAGCCAAGAGAAACATTAGAAAATGAAATAACTATGCTCATCGAGAAAGTCAAACTCTTGAACGAAAAAGCAGCTAATGCTGAGGCTCCAGCACGTTTAATTGAAGGCTTGTACTTCATGGATGTGGAGTTCCCGTCAGTTTCTAAAAGGCACATTGACATATTAAGGGCTTCCGTGGCTCAAACGTTGGATGCTCATCATTTTTACAAGAGTTGTGGAGGTAAAGTTTCGGCAGCCTTGGAAATGGCTGAAAGGCTCCTAGAGAAAGGACGGGACAGAAGCGAAGTTGAAGAACTATTCAATAAGCAGGTTATGCGTGAGTTTCCGGAAGTTGGCTCACTGGTTGACATTGAACATGTTAAGCTGAGCGGACTTGTCTTTCATCTGGGACAAGCAAAAATAGAAAGAATAAATGATAAGCAAATTAAGTACAGCAGAATTATGCGAGGCAACGGCTTCTACGACGGTTTAGGCGTCAGTAAAGAAGCGGGAGATAAGGCAATCAGCGAAGCAAAAAGGGGTGAATGGTACATAACAACCAAGTATTTCTCAAAGGATGGAGAATGGAAGGGAACATACATAAACCTGAACACTCCTGTCGAAGTTTATCCGCAAACAGTGCGTTATACAGACTTGGAAGTTGATGTCTGCATCCAACCAGACTGCACAGTTAGAACTTTAGACATGGAAAAACTCGAAAAAGCCTTAGAAAAAGGATTCATAAGCAAAACACTTTTTGAAATGGCTAAAGAAAAAGTCAAGGAAATAAGAGAAGTCAATACTATTTAACCTGCAAAACTAGAGTAGAAGTGAAATGGATACTATAACACATAAGAAAAATGTTCAGAAATATTATTCGAAAAGGGCTGAGGATTATGATGGGCAGAAGGTTACAACATTGAAATCGAAACAAGGCTTTGGAGCTGAGATACTTAATGGAGTAACGGATGCTTTGGCAGGTTTAGAGAATAAGCCTGTATTAGAAGTTGGTGTTGGGAGCGGCAGAATTGGTTTTCCTCTGCTGGAAAAAGTCAAACCGTGGCTCGTGGGACTGGATTTATCAAAAAAAACGCTAGAACTTGCCAAAGCGAGAATGTCTCATTACAAGCAGAGATTCGACTTGATTTTGGGAGATGCCGAACATTTACCCTTCCAAAACAGTGTTTTTAATGGAATAGTTTGCATTAGCATAATGCATTACTTTGTATTCCCTGAAAGAAGCTTAGCAGAGTTTTCAAGAACGTTAAAAGAAGAAGGGGTCTTTGTTTATGGTGATGTAACGATGCATGAATTGGACAGTCAACAATTTCTTGATAAACTGGAAAAAACGCTTTCTCAGGCACATGCAAGATATTGTTGGCCCTCAGAAATGAGGAGACTGTTAGAAAATCAAGGTTTTCTTTTTTCTGAAATCAAAGTTATTCCCTACAGAAAATCTTATCTCTCACTGATGGGGGATAGAGAGAAATATTCTGACGTGAAACCTGAAACCCTCCACAAATGCATAAGAGATGCCACTGCGAATGAAATGAAGCTATATCTCATAGACAGTAAAGGATTAACCTTATTTTACACGCTAATTGCAGCATTAGAAGGAAGTAGATCTTAGTGGTTTGATGTGCAAGGAATCTGTGTGCATTAAAGTTCCGAAAGTTCACGGCGAAAAAGCTATAATTTCAGCCAAAAAGCTGAAAATCGTTAACCGAGAACTGGAAATCCAAAGAGACAAAGATTTCATTTACATTCCACTTGTCCGTCAGCCAGATATAAAAGAAATAGAGATCCTTAAGGAACAAATTCCAGACTGCGAAGTTTCAGCCTACACTTTTCCAGAAAGAAAGAAGAAAATAACAACGTTTGTCGAATTACTCGAGGATAAGCTTCCTCCACACTTGTTAGCTGGCTTGCCGCGTGCAATAGACTTTGTGGGAGACATAGCCATAGCTGAAATTCCGCCAGAACTTGACGTATACAAGAACGTCATCGGCGAAACAATTCTGAAAACACATAAGAACGTGCAGACAGTGCTTGCCAAAGCAGGCGCCATTAGCGGAACTTATCGAATAAGAAAGTTTAACATTATCGCTGGAGAACACAAGACTGAAACAGTCCATAAAGAGTATGACTGCAAGTATTACGTGGACATTGCGAAGGTCTATTTTTCTCCGCGTCTCTCGTATGAACACAATAGAGTTGCGTCCCTTGTCCAAGAAGGTGAAACAGTTGTAGACTTGTTCGCTGGTGTAGGACCTTTTGCAATACTTATCGCGAAAACCCATGAAAACGTTAAAGTCTATGCAGTAGACATGAATCCGCACGCAATAGAATTTCTGAAGAAAAACGTTAGGCTCAACAGAGTTATGGAAAAAGTCCATCCGATTTTGGGAAATGCAAGAAAAGTTGTTAAAGAGAGGCTTTCTGGAGTTGCTGATCGTGTGATTATGAATTTGCCTGAAAAAGCCATAGATTTTGTGGACGTTGCATGTGAGGCAATGAAGCCAACGGGCGGCATAGTGCATTTCTACAGTTTTGTGGATGCTTCTAGCACGCTTGAGGATGCAAAGCTCCGTTTTGTAGACGCTGTTGAAAAGTCAGGACGAAGTGTGAATAAAATTCTGTTTTCAAGGTTTGTACGTGCTACTGCTCCTTACGAGTGGCAAGCTGTTTTAGACACAAAAATCTATTAAGATTTAACGGTCAAAGTGATTTTGACTTTCTGCTTTGGATCTCTTAGCTTCTTAACAAGTTTTCTTGACAAATCACATGCAGCTTTGTCTGCTTTAATTGCCAATGTTCGGCTGCAAATGTAACTGCTTTTTCTCACAACCATGTCTGTGGGATGAGTTAATATTAGCCGTGTGCTTCCAAAAGCATTCACAACTTCAACAACTTCTCCGGCTTCGATTAACATGATCGTTTTCGCGCTTTCTTTAAGTAGATTTTCCTTGAATTCAGAACTTAAATCTGCTAGGGCTTTGTCTGTGGATACTGCGATAATGCAGTTGCCTTTCGTTGATAGTTGGTTTTCTTTTGTGATTTCGAGTGTTGACTTGTGCGTGGCTTGAATGTTCTTGTGTCCGTATGCAAGAATGATTTCTGTTATTTCCATGGTACACGTCTCTGACTATTGCAGAAGCAGTTTTAGTATTATTGTGTCGTGTCCTACTCCGAAATAATCTTGTACAAAACCAATTATGCGAAAGTTATGCTTGTAATAGAAGGGGATGGCTGGAGCACATTTGTAGTGAACTTCAGCCAAGATTGTTCCAGCTCCTTTCCTCTTCAAAGCCTTTAACTCCTTATTCAACAATCGTTTCCCTATACCTTTTCTTTGATATTCCTTGGCCACTGCTATGTCTTCAAGCACCGCTTGATCATTGTGAACCTCTACCTGCACATATCCAATGACCTTTCCATTTTTAGCTCCTACAAAAGATAAATCCGGGTTCTCTTCTAACTCGTCTAGAAGATGCTCACGATATTTTTCCTTAGTTGCAAAGGGATTCGCCAACATCGCAAGCTCAGAAACAGTATCCAAATCGCTTCTACGCATTTCTCGAATTCTCACCAATTCGCTCACCAGACAAAGTTATTCAAGAACCTCTGTTGAATCAACTTTTCCGTCTCCGTCCAAATCAAATCCTTGTATAACTGTTGCAAACGTGTCTTCACCATGATAGTCTTTCAAAGTTTTCTTCCAAAAGTTTGCTAAAGCTAAAACGCACGCTTTTGTGCCCACCGCTTTGTTTCCCGCCAAGACTATTACTCGTTTAGTGTTGTCCCATGGATTAACAATTTTGGCTATTAATCCAACCGTATCTACGGTATAAACATGTGAAGTTTTTTCAGAAACCAAACCGCCGAACAAGAAGCCTTGCTCTGAAGACTGCATGTTAAACCTTATCGGCAAATACTCATTCACCTCTTGTGCCAAAAGGTTTGTTCCAGGCCCACCCACAAGAATGAGGTTGTTTTTCTCCTCTTTTTCGGCTTTCACGTCAACATCAAGTTTTATCGCGAATTCTTCAGGCATTTTTGCGAATTGCCCCAAAAAGAATGTCAAATACGAAGCGTAATGACCATCTCTCGCGCTTGTTTTGAATGGTCCGTGGGGTGTTGGGCAGCCTACAACTATTTTTCCTTCGAATGCGCCATCTTTGATAAATTCTTTAAAGAATTTCTGAATTTGCTCATCCACGCTTAGAAGCGAAAGTCTTCGTATTGTTCTGTATCCTTGTGGAAGTTCTATTCCAAACGCTGGCGAAACCGGCTTGTAATATTTTGCTATTGCCCCCTTCTTTTCCTCTTCTCTGGTGATGGCTATGGCTTCTGCCTTTGCCAGCTTTCTTATGTGATAGTAGACTTTTTGCTCATGGATGCCTAACTTCTTAGCGATTTCCAATGGATACATTTCCCTTTCCGAAAGCATGACCAAAATCTTCCAAGTAAGCTTGTTCAAAATCATCTTCAGCTTTTGCGGATCCTCAATTATCAAGATTTTTTTAACTTTCTGCGTCTTGTCTTCTTCGTGAAGTAACAGTTTCTTGCTCATGGCTTTTCATATGCATAAAGATCGTGGTAATTTATTAATACTTATTTGACGACAGACTTGATATGCCTTCATACTTTAGAAACGAAATGATTGTGAAGAGACAGAAGATGTTTAGGAAACGTCTAAAGGAAAATGCTACTCCGATAACATATGAGATATGGTCTCCTAGAGGCTGCCAAGTGAACCGGCATCTCCAAGCCGTATCAGATTTCAAGGACAAATTAGATGCGATCAACATACCTGACAATCCCCTATCCACCTTAAGAATCTCATCAATAGCGTATGCTAAAATCGTGATGGAATGTTTGAAAGTAGATGTAATACCGCACATAAACTGCAGAGACAGAAATCTCCTAGCTCTTCAATCAGATATTTTAGGAGCCCACTTGCTAGGAATAAGAAACTTGTTCATCATAGGTGGCGACAAACCAGCGGGAAAGCGGGAGAAACCTAAAGGAGTTTGGGAAGTCATATCTACAGAGCTTTGTAAAGTAGTCAAAAGCTTGAACAAAGGCTTTGCATACGACAATGGAAAGCTTACCAAAATCGATGGAAAAACAGACTTTTTCGTAGGCGGAGCCATAGTATTTGACAGAAAGAACGAAGTCAAAATAATTTCCGAGAAAATCGAGGCTGGATTTGACTTTTTCCAATCGCAAATCACCTTTGACAATAAGAAGGTGCTAAACTTCTTTCAAGAAGCCGAAAAAGAAGGTTTAGTAATAAACAAGCCAGTTCTAATCGGTTTGTCTCCTCAACCATCAGAAAAAGCGTTAAATAGAGTTCTTAAATTCTTGCATGCGGAAATTCCAGAACAAGGGTTGAGTAGGCTGAAGTGCAGTGATGATTTTGCAGAAGAATTAATAATTATGTGTTCGGAGATTGCTGACGAGTTAAAATCCGCCCTCTCTCCTAAATACAAAATAGGATTTCATGTAATGCCTTTGGGCCATGATGATTTGGGAAGAAAGATTGTGGAGGAGTTAAGAGGCAAATGATTGGTTGTTACGCGACTGGAGTGTTTCCACGACCACGCAGGTTAATAGGAAAAACAAGAGCCTATGAAAGAGGACGGATAAATGGAAAAGAGCTTGAAGAATCCTTTGCAAAAGCCACTGAAACTGTGATAAACGCTCAAGTTTCAACGGGACTGGATTACGTCACTGATGGGATGTTAAGATGGCAAGACTTGCTTAGGCCATTCACTGAAAGCTTAAAGGGGATAGAAGTTGGAAGCCTCGCAAGATGGTTCAACAACAACACCTTCTACAGAAAGCCCATCATAACAGATCACGTTAAACGAGAAAAAGACATCGTCAAAAGCATAATGTGTCTTGAGAAGTTGCCAAAAAACATTTCGTGGAAAGCTATCTTGCCCGCACCATACACATTTGCCTCCCTTTCAGAAAATCAATACGATAAAGACAAGACAGAATTTATGTTTGAATTCGCCGGAATAATCAACAAAGAAATTAGAAGTTTGACTCAAGCAGGCTTCAGCTACATACAGCTGAGCGATCCAGCCTTAGTCTATGAGCCGTTGGCAACCAAGTCTAGAGAAGATGAGTTATCACTTGTAAAGAATGTACTAGAAATGGCTGTTAAGGGAACATCAGTTAAAATATGTCTGCAAACATTTTTTGGAGATTTCTCAAAAATTTTGCCAGAAGCTTTAGACTTTCCGGTGGATCATTTGGGAATTGACTTGTACGAAACTGATCTTGAGAAGTTGAAAGAGCACAGCTTCGAAAAGGGTATTGCCTTAGGCTTAATAGACTCTAGAAGTTCGCTCATTGAGAAAACAGATGAACTGATTGGAGTTACTAAAGAAATCATCGAATCCGTATACCGCTCCAGGATGGAGGAAGTTTTTATTTGTCCGAACTGTGATTTAGATTTTCTGCCATGGGAAAGAGCGGAGAAGAAAATAGAAGTTGTCAGCAGTGTGGCTAATCATCTTAAAGAGGAGTTTTCATGAATAAGCTGTTTCCGACACAAGAGGTTGGAAGTCTAGTCAAGCCAAGATGGAGACTTAAAGGCTACAGAGGAAAATCACTGTCAAAAGAGGAGATAGCTGAAGCTGTAAGTTGGGGGACAAAACTAGGAATTGAGGATTTAGAAGAACTAGTTAAGCTATTGAGCGAAGGCGATTCTGCGAGTAGGAAAAGAGCCATGCTTGAATGGTCTGCCAAATATGCAATTCGATTTTTTGAAACAGCGGGTTTAGACATTGTTTTTGACGGAGAACAATGGAGATCAGAAATGTACGAACACGTCATACGAAAAACTGTAGGTTTCAAATTTTTAGGATACGTAAAATCCTTTGACTACAGATACTTCAACAAAGCAGCCTGCATAGACAAACCGAAATATGTGAAATCCCTCTATCTTGACGAGTTACTGTTCACGAAAGAAAACACTAAAAGAGAAATAAAGGTGCCTATCACGGGACCTTATACACTTGTTGATTGGACCTTTAACGAGTACTACGAAAAAAAGTTCAGCACAGAAATCAGGGACTTCAAAAGAAGGAAATTTGAGGCTAAGAGGGATTTTCTATTTGACTTGATAAAAGAGGTGATAAGACCAGAAATAGACAAGTTGATAGATTCGGGAGCGAAATGGATTCAGATAGATGAGCCTGCGGCTACAACCAATCTAACTGATGAGGAAATGGAGTTGTTTGTAGATTCCTTTAATGAAATGGTTGAAGGCCTTAACTGCGCCTTTAGTCTACACAACTGTTACAGTAACTACGCGGTTTTAGCCAAGTACGCTTGCGAACTGCGAAATTGCAGTCAATTGTCCCTTGAATTCGCAAACAGAGACAGCAGACAAACTGGGATAGGAGATACTAGAACAGGTTACAAGGAAATAAGGTTGTTTGAAGAACACGGTTTTCACGGAAATTACGGTTTAGGCGTAGTAGATGTGCACACCAACTTTGTTGAACCACCAGAACTTGTCAGAGATAGAATACTCCATGCTGCAAAGATTATTGGTGACCCCAGCAGAATATATGTGAGCACAGACTGTGGCCTGAGAACGAGAACATGGGAAAAAAGCTTTCAAAAGCTTAAGAACATGGTTCTAGGGGCTGAACTGGCTAGGAAATCTCTGAAATAAGAAACCATTACAAAAATTTTATTAGGGATCTCACAAAAACATCCATGTTTTGAGTTAAATCTTCATATAACATTGGAAAGTCGTTTACAAAAAGTTTTTAGAAGTGGAAACTTTTTACTAAAAAGGCTTATAGATGTTGAAGAGGCTAGATAAAGCCTATCCGAAATTCAAAAGTTAAGCGATGAGGTTTAGAAATGTGTGGAATCTTTGGCTGCGTTTTGAATGATGGAAACGCTGCGCCTATAATACATGCTGCTTTGAAAAAACTTGAGTACCGTGGCTATGACTCTGTGGGAGAAGCAACTCTACACAACGGTGAGCTCTGCATAAAAAAGGATCAAGGAAAAATCGACGAGGTCCATAAAATTCATAACCTAGATGATTTGCCCGGAAATCTTGGCGTTGGACACACAAGATGGGCTACGCACGGTGCGCCATTAGAGGTTAATGCGCATCCGCATGTTGATTGCAGCGGGGGCATCGCTGTTGTCCATAATGGAATTATAGAGAACTTTGTCGAATTGAAGTTGGAACTCGAGAACCACGGTCACGTTTTCAAATCCAAGACCGATACGGAAGTTATACCACATCTTATTGAGGAAACTTTGAAGGCTAATCCTTCCTTGAGCCTTACTGACGCTGTGCTTGAGACTGTGAGGAAACTTGATGGTTCATATGCGATTGCTGTGATTTCAACGAAGGAACCTGACAAAATAGTATGTGCCCGATATGAAAGCCCACTAGTTATTGGGGTAAATGAAAATGCAGTTTACTGCGCTTCCGACATCCCTGCATTCCTACCGCTAACCAATAGAGCAGTTATAATTGAAGATGGTGAGCTTGTTGTTCTCTCGCCGGAAGGTTTTGAAATTAGGAAGATTGCTGATTCAAGTGTTGTTGTGCGGGAACCTAAGCTTATTGACTGGACGCCTCAAATGGCTGTAAAGCAGGGTTATCCTCATTTTATGTTGAAGGAAATTCATGAGCAGCCAGCTTGTCTACGGAACACGCTTAGATTGCAGGAGCATTATCTCGATTTGATGGCGACTTTTCTCGACCGTGCACGAGAAGTCTTCCTTGTAGCTTGCGGAACATCCTACCATGCTTGCTTGGCTGCATCCTACATGTTTTCCAAACTTGCCTTCTTAGCAACCTATCCAGTTATAGCTTCAGAGTTCGTTGAGCAACATGGCAAATCAGTTAACATTGACAGCACAATCTTGACTGTTAGCCAATCCGGCGAAACAGCAGACACCTTAGCTTCTGTTAACTGCGCTCGAGAAAGAGCAGCAACAGTTCTTGGATTAACCAACGCTATTGGATCAACCTTGACTAGGGTTTCACGAGTTTACATCGGCCAACAGTCTGGTCCAGAAATAGGAGTAGCAGCAACGAAGACGTTCACCTCGCAACTTTCAGTGATGGCTCAAGTAGCGTTAAGACTTGCAAAGAAAAGAGGCAAAGTTTCGCAGGATGAAATGGATTTTCTAGCGGAAAAACTGGATAAACTGCCCGATACTGTTGAAGCAATAATTCAAACGCAAGAGGAGAAAGCGAAGCAAATTGCGAAGAAATACAAGGATGCCAAAACGTTCTTTTTCCTCGGTCGTGGGATAAGCTCAGCCACAGCTTACGAGGGCAGACTGAAACTTATGGAAATCGCTTACGTGCCCTCTATAGCCTTTCCAGCAGGAGAAAGCAAACATGGACCAATAAGCCTCGTAGAACAAGGTTTTCCTGTTGTTTTCATCTGTCCTAAAGATGGAACCCGCAGAACGCTGATAGGCAACATCATGGAGATGAAAGCCAGAGGAGCCTCAATAATTGCGGTTGTTGAGGAAGGCGACGAAGAAATTAAGAAGTTGGCCGACGAGTACATGGAAGTGCCTAAAGGTATCCCTGAGGTCCTGTCGCCAATACCCTATGTTGTTCCATTGCAGCTTCTGGCATACTACATGGCAATTGAAAAAGGACACAATCCAGACACTCCGAGAAACCTAGCGAAATCTGTTACTGTAAAGTAGTCTCTCTTTGTATTCATCCTCTTTCTTTCAAATCCAAACACGTTAAAAAGGTCTATTCCACAATATTTCAT
>JAUUWK010000068.1 GCA_030589055.1 Candidatus Bathyarchaeota archaeon
AAAGACCAAACCAGCCTACATTTGGAATTTCTGTTCTCTCTTATACCTTTTTGGCACCAATCCTTACCGCCTTTTAAAGCATCCCGTCAATATCGACAACCAAATTCTTAATAATAATATACATTTTGGTTGACGATATTGACGCGATGCTTGAAAAGGCGGTAAGGCTTGGTGCCAAAAAGGTAAAAGAGAGAACAGAAATTCCAAATGTAGGCTGGTTTGGTCTTTTCACCGATTTGGACGGCAACACCATAGGCTTATTCACCTCAAAGAAATAAGCAACTCCTCTTTTTTATACATGCATGAACCGTCAATAAACGTCATGTTTCAAAAGATAAAGTATAGTTCAGGTTTGTCGCGCGCGCTCCGTCAGTTTTTCAATCATATCCTTCGTCATATCAGCCAAATCGTACGTGGGCTTCCAGCCCCACTCCTCACGAGCTACACCATCATCTATTGACATGGGCCAAGAATCAGCGATCTTCTGCCGAAAGTCAGGCTTGTATTCGCATTCAAATTCGGGAATGTGCTTTCTGATTTCAGCTGCCAGTTCTCCGGCGGAGAAGCTCATTCCAGTCAGGTTGTAGCTTGTGCGACATTTAATCCTAGAAGGGTCAGCCTCCATTAGGTCTATGGCTGCTTTGATGCAGTCGGGCATATACATCATTGGTAACATCGTGTCTTCCCTCACGAAACATGTGTACTGCTTCTTCTTGAGGGCTTCATAAAATATCTCCACAGCATAGTCTGTTGTACCTCCACCCGGAAGCGTCTCGCTGCTTATGATTCCGGGATATCGGACACCTCGCACGTCCAAACCGAATCGAAGGAAATAGTAGTTGCATAACAGTTCACCAGCAACCTTCGCAACGCCATACATAGTTCGGGGGATTAAGACCGTGTTTTGAGGCGTGTTAACGCGAGTTGCCTCCTGACCGAAGACAGCTATGGAGCTGGGCCAAAAAACCATGGTCAACTCACGTTCCCTTGCAACCTCAAGCACATTATAAAGACCGCCCATATTCACTTTCCACGCAAGCTGCGGCTTTTCTTCACCCACAGCTGAAAGAACTGACGCTAGATGAAAAATCGAGTCAACATCATACTTTTCCACGATCTTTCCAATGCTATCTCTATCAGAAACATCGACGTACTCGAAGGGACCCGACTTGGCCAATTTTTCGCTGGGCTTTCTCCTGTGCCCAGCAGCAATAACGTTGTCACCGCCATACATTTTCCGCAGCTCTACTGTCAATTCGGATCCAATTTGGCCGGTGGCTCCGGTTACAAGGATTCTTCTCGGGGTTTTTCCTGACATTTAGCTACCTCAATTACTGTAACGGTTCAGTACACCCTCCCCTCTAGAGGGGTCTAGTCGTTTTTCCTGACATTTAGCGCGCGCTAGTTGTTCATCTTCAACTGTGATTGGCAAGACTTTCATT
The DNA here is from genome assembly GCA_030589055.1 of Candidatus Bathyarchaeota archaeon. GTDB lineage: Archaea > Thermoproteota > Bathyarchaeia > Bathyarchaeales > Bathycorpusculaceae > SOJA01. Next base: position 1,443 of record JAUUWK010000068.1, read on the forward strand.
TTTCGTTTGACCTCCTCATGATATCGCGCACCTATCCTTTAAATGAGCCCTATATAAAAATTCCACATTCCCAAGCGTTAAAATCATGAAATTCGATTCTCAAAGCCAAACAATCGGCAACTCTCCGTTTTTTCATCAAAATAGTTTATTAGCTTTGCAATAAATCTTGTCACTGATGAACTTATGAAGTTGGGTTTCATCGTTAATCCGATTGCTGGTATGGGAGGCAGAGTAGGTCTAAAGGGAACAGACGGAGTCTTAGAAGAGGCAATTGCGAGGGGAGCCGAACCCGTAGCGCCTAAAAGGGCAATGGAATTTCTGCAAAAGCTGAGGGAAAATATGGTGGAAGCATCTGTGGAGATTTTAACGTGTCCAGGGATGATGGGAGAAGAAGAAGCTAGGACTGCAAGTATTCCAGTTCGAGTTCTGTCCATGGAACTCGGTAAGGAAACAACGGCTGAAGATACAAAAACTGCGGTAAAGTTAATGGTGAAGGCGAGGGTGGATTTGATTGTTTTTGTCGGCGGAGACGGCACAGCTAAGGACATTTTCGATGCCTTGCAAAACTATGGTGAAGTGTCTGTTTTGGGTGTTCCGTCGGGAGTGAAAATGTACAGCGGCATTTTTGCGGTGAATCCTTCAGATGCCGTATATGTAGTTTTTGCTTTTGCTCGAAACCAGGCGGAGATAACAGAGTTTGAAGTTATGGATGCTGATGAGAAGGCTATTCGAAGCGACACTTTCGCAGTCAAGCTTTACGGTTATCTGAAAGGTCCGTTCCTTCCCATGCGGATTCAAGGAAGCAAACAAGTGAGCCCGGCAACGGTTGACGAGAAGGAAAACCAAACAGCCATAGCAAGATTCATAATAGAGGAGATGCAGCCAAAAGCCACGTACATACTCGGCCCAGGAACAACAGTCAAACACATTGCAGAACTTTTAGGCGTAAGGAAAACTCTGTTAGGCGTGGACATCTACAAAAAAGGCAAAGTCACACTTGATGTGGACGAAAAAAGAATTTTAGATGAAGTAGAAGACTGGCAGAAAGCTTGGATTGTTCTTTCCCCGATTGGACATCAAGGAATCCTTCTAGGAAGGGGAAACCAGCAAATAAGCCCTAAAATCATAGAACGTGTTGGAAAACGAAGGATAATTATTGCAGCGACGAAAAGTAAGCTTCAAAACATTGATGGTAGCGTCTTGAGGGTTGACACTGGAGACGTGGAAGTGGATAGAATGCTTAAGGGATACATTAGAGTTGTCACAGATTACAGGGAATGGAGGCTCATGCCAGTACAGTAATATTAATCTGTTTTCTTGTTTTCAATTGGTTCTTTTTCAAGATTAAAACTCGACACAGAGGATAATCCGCCTCCATGTATGTCACATAAGATGCTGCAACATTTCTATGGGCAGAATACGCATTGCCCTTTTCTTTTTTGCTCTTTGATCCATACTTCTACTCCGATTTCCTTCATTTTTTCCGAGTTTTCGATGGTCCGTTTGTGGTGAGATATGCCATCTGAGCTGAACTCGTTCACGTTTGTGCATGGAAAATCTTCGCATTGAAAACAGTACTGAAGCCCTCTCTTTTTTGCACAGAGCATCATCTTGCAATCAGAACTCCAATGAAACTCAAGCGAACCCCTACACCCTTCACATCTCACTTGCTCCGGTTTAACAGCTTCATTGCGTTCTTTTCTAAACCATCCTATTACTTCATCGCGCAACTTTTCATTGCCATGACCAGCTTGGTATATGTCACACTTTGCACAGTTCAGACCACAAATCGAAATAACCCATTTCTCCAGGTTTTCAGCTGTCACGTTTTCACCTCTCTTTTGTTTCTCAACATTAGAGAAAGATTGCCATTCTGTAATCGTCTCCCAATTGTCCATTGCGAGAATGTTCCTTTATCAGCTTTGCTTCTGTTTGGAAGCCGCATTTTTCATATATGTGGATGGCTCTGGCATTATCAGTATTTACGAGGAGATACACTTTCTTTAGTCCTTTCTTTCGGGCGATCTCAAGTAGATGGTGGACCATTACTGTTCCGAGACCTATATTCTGGTAATCATCATGCACAGTTATGCCGAGTTCTGCTTTGTGTTTAAAGGCTTCAGCTGAGTTGAAGGATAGGGAAGCTGTACCGATGATTCGTTGTTTTCCTTCTTCTTTGATTAAGGCAAGGATTGGCAAGTTCTTATCGTAGTCTATGTTGCTTGTCCACCTTTCTATTCTTTCTCGAGTGAAAGGAAGCACTAAATTGTTGAGACTAGTTTCTGAGAGAGTGGAGAACATCTCCCACAACATTTCTGTGTCAGTAGACAGTTCGAGACGGAGAAATACGGGCTGACCATTTTTAAGATTGACGCTCTTTCCCCATTCTTCGGGACACTCCAGCATACAGAACGCCTCTACACCATAAAACAAAGGGTAACCTATTTCTTTTTCTGACAATTCGCGCTGTGCCACGCTTTTCTCTTGTTAGTAACATCCCAAAATCCTCTAAAAACCATTATGAATAGTCGCGCGCGCTTGCTCAAAAGCTTTAACTGATTTGAGTTGCACTTGACCTTTCATGAAATTCGTAGGGAAAGTAGAGAGAACTGAATCATAGAGTGATTGAAGGTATAAATGGCTCCTGCAACACCCTAAGGTTGTTCACTCATTGAGGAAGCATAATATGGATACGATTATCTATCATTCAATAGTTCTTAGGTGTAGTCCCCTTGAAGCATTTGAGTTCTTCACTGGTAACAAGCATCTTGAGAAGTGGCTAACGAAAGTGGCTGATGTTGAACCTGAGGTTGGCGGAAAATACGAACTGTTTTGGAATCCAGAGGACAGGGAGAATGACAGCACAATTGGCTGCAAGATATTGGCTGTCGCTGAGGGCAGGTTTCTCTGTTTTGAGTGGAAGGGACCGAGACAGTTCAAGCATTTTATGAATGATGTTAAGCCTCTCACTAATGTGGTGGTAATGTTTATTCCTACTTCTGAGGGGACTGAAGTGTACTTGTTGCATACTGGGTGGAGAGATACGGCTGAATGGGAAGAAGCAAGACAATGGTTTGACAAGGCATGGACGACATCTCTATCCGAACTTCAGAATTACATCAAAGAAACCTAAAGCGCAAAGCACTGAACAGCAACACAAGCTCTCCGGCGAACCCTCAAACAAGAAAAAATCACTGATGAGGAGATTACACAAGAGAAGCTGGAACGAATCAAGGTTGGGATGAATGACTTCCTCCAAGCACTCAACTCCCTGAAGCTGGAAATCTAAAGATCAGAAAAGAATGCAAGTCACAGATCCACGCACGCTTCCAAGAAAAATCAGCAAAATCTCGGAAACAACAGGAATAAAGACTTCTTCAAAAATCATCTCCAGCCACGTTCACTATCCTTAAGACACTGTCCAACAGCAAGTTAACACAATCTACGGAAAGAAACTTTTAAATAACTTATTTCATACTCTGTGCATGAGTGGTTGAAATGGGCGATCGTGTTCCACACCGCTGAATTCTTGCTTCACTTATTAGACATTAGGATTAGTTTTTCATTAGAATTATATGCTTCTAAAAAAGAGAAACAAGTAGAGCGATGAAAATGTCAGAAACAGGCATCACCGTTAAAAAATCGGAAAACTTCTCAGAATGGTACACCCAAACCATCCTAAGGTCTGAGCTGGCTGATTATGCGCCGATTAAAGGCTGCATGATCTTCAGAGAACATTCATACGCCATCTGGGAGAAAATCCAAGAAATCTTCAACATAAGAATAAAGGAGAAAGGACACAAAAACGTATACTTTCCAATGTTCATACCTGAAAGCCTCTTGAAGAAAGAAGCTGAACATTTTGAAGGATTCGTTCCAGAAGTTGCATGGATCACTGTTGGCGGAAGCAGACAACTAGACGAAAGACTTGCTGTTAGGCCTACGTCTGAAACGATCATGTACGCGACTTACGCGAAGTGGATTAGAAGCTGGAGAGACTTGCCAGTAAAACTGAATCAGTGGTGCAACATCGTAAGGTGGGAAACAAAGGCGACAAAGCTCTTCTTGAGAACAAGAGAATTTCTTTGGCAAGAAGGCCACACAGCCCACGCAACAAAGGAAGAAGCCGCTGAGGAAGTCATAGAAATCCTGAACATCTACAAAGACCTAATGGAGAACTACCTGGCAATTCCAGTGCTTGTTGGAAAGAAGACTGAAAACGAAAAATTCGCCGGAGCATTATACACAACAGCCGTGGAGGCTTTAATGCCTGATAGAAAAGTATTGCAGATGGGAACCTCGCATAATCTTGGACAGAATTTCGCCAAAGTCTTCGACATCAAATTCATCGGAGAGGACGAAAAGGAACATTATGTTTGGCAAACATCATGGGGCATATCCACACGATTAATAGGCGCTTTGGTTATGGTTCACGGCGACGACAAAGGACTCGTTTTGCCTCCGAAAATTACTCCAGTGCAAACCGTGATAATTCCAATACCCTACAAGAATG
>JAUUWK010000043.1 GCA_030589055.1 Candidatus Bathyarchaeota archaeon
TCCAGCAACGCCTACAGATTGGCCGTTTCTTGTCTTTGTAAAGGATGTAAACTGTAATATTCGTGTTCTTGCATTCTTTATTCCATGGGTTTCTGCAACGCTCCATTAACGTGAACCTCCACTAGGCAAACCACTGACAAAAATGTTCAACTTCTTTGCTTTTAAAAGTCTCTGTGAACCGACACTTCTACACTGCGGGGAGAGATAAGTTAAAGTGGATTCTTATTCCCGGAAAGCTGAATACAACACGAGACCTTCATTCAAATAAGCCTTTCGCGAATAAGCTTCTGAGACGAAACCAAGTTCAACAGATACTAAATGGCTGACCCGTGTCGCGCGCGACATGTCAAACTTAAGCTTTCCCGGAATTTCCTTGTCCATTTCGCAACCAACTTAAATTCGGATTATTTCAGGCATTATCCTATCCTTCGTTATCCTCAGCAAAGCTACAGACGGCTTGGTTATAAAAGGAGGCAACGGATCTGTTGGGCTTCCAGGATTTATAAACAAAGTGTTTCCTTCCCATTTTACGCTTGAATTATGCGTATGTCCAAAAACAAGCACGTCGAAGTCGTTTTGCTTGACAATCTCACGCATCTTTCTCATTCCGAACAATACTCTAGGGTTGTGCGTAACCCCTATCTTCCAGTTAAGAATCTTAGCGGAATTTAGTCTCGGTAGTCTTCCACGGATTTTTTCTCCATCCATGTTTCCATAAACAGCTAAAACTGGTGCAAGCTGCTCCAATTCGTCAATAACAGTTATGGTTACTAGGTCGCCTGCGTGAACAATGAAGTCTGCTTTCTCGAAAACTTCAAAAACTTTTCGTGGAATTTCCCTAGCTCTAACAGGTATGTGCGTGTCCGATATTAATCCAACAGCCTTCACTACACCAGATCGACGGGGTCGAAGAAAGACTTGTTCTTGACTGGTCATTCAAATAGTCCTCTTCAATATTCTAAAGGCTTCCTTCCAAATAGATAGTCTGAACTGCAAATAAAGATTTTAGATAACCCTATGCCCATCGATAACAAATAGTGCGCCTCTGTTGCAGTTCTGCTTTCCAATTGTTTGGAACAGCTACTCCTTACCCTTCTTGTGTATGACTGCTATTTGTGGCCAAATATTTGGGACCAAATATAACAACTGCAAAAATTCGCGAATTAAAAGCATAGGAAATTTTGCTAAAACCCTGCTTTTATGGGGTTGCGTGGTTTCATGAGTTCTCTTAGGATTATCGTTGCGTAGGAACCCCGATACAACATGAAGTCTACTTCTACCTTATGTTTTGATGGGTCGACGAAGTCTCTTGAATTTTCTTCCAGTACGAAATTATTCAGTGGAACTATGGTCGCCCGCAGTTCTCCTCTTAGGCTTATTTCTGGCATAGCTTCGATTCTGAAGTTTTCCATAGCAACGCCCTCTTCTTCTAGAATTTGTTTTTCGATTTCTCCCTGAATACCTTTACAGGAGTGCTGCTTAAAGCCGATCATTGGCATTGCTAAACGCATTTTTCCAGCCTGGATTGCCTTGTTGATTTCTGTAACTGTCTCTGTATTTACTATCTCACGCATTTTCAGAATGGGTAGTCCAGAACGCTCCACATTCATAACGTAGTCTCCAACTTCAGCACCGTTCAATGGAAGCCCCTTCTGGATTCTTTTGCTTAGGAATTTGTTGAACAAGTAAGACTGATAGGCTTGTGGAAAAAGTCGTCTTAGTTTTTTTGGCAGTTTTCTAAAGGCACCTGTGAAATCCTCTGGTTTTTCTGCTAGGTGCTTGAGCATCCAACATTCATAGACTAGCTGTTTTGGAAAATTCTTTAGGGATTGTTTAAAGTCTTGCGTTTTGCTTAGTTGCTCGCGTGCTTGTTGGGATTCCGGATGCTCATGCGGGCTTGGCTTAGCTAGAAAAAGCATTGCAGCTTTCCTGAAACTTCCTTGAACTATAGCCTTGCCAACCAGATGCGTTATTGGACGGATTGTGCCGAATCTTTGGTGACCGAAAAAGTTTGGAACCCCGCCAATCGCTTCAAGCTCTTTAATGGTTTCTGTTACTCGCCTTTTGATCTTGGATTTTGAGTGGCTTAAGGCTCTGATGGTTACGTGGAAGTGGTTTCCTAAGAGATAATATGATGAGAGTCTGCTGCGGAAATATCCTACTGGGTAAATTTCTATGTCTTTAACCTGAACTCCTTGGATTTCTTCAGCTGATACGCCTTCAACTGTGATGTATTGGGCAGTTACAGCTTTGGCATCTTTTATTCCAGCGATTTGGATATGTTTCGTGCTTATACCCAACTGCTTGGCAACTGCATTAAGAGCCAAAAAAGTATCCCAGTTACGCTTGGCCAAAACGCATAACAAATAATGGTTCCTAACAGTGGAAGAGCCTAACGCCTTATGTTCGATTTGGCTTTCAGACCCTGGTATTCCCGCTTTGGAACCGTCAACTAAAACTTCCTCAACAACAAAATCCTCAACATACTGTCGAATAACCCCGCCGACACCCCAAGAACTTGTAGCATAAACCTCAATGCCTAAGAACTTTTCCAATTTGGGAACAAACAAAGCCGAGGCCTTCTAGAGGAGGAGAAGCGTGCCTGTTATTTTGTCCATCTTTTCAGCTGGTGCTGGACCTATTCCCAAGCATGTTATTGTGCCGGGAGGGACTTCTGTGAGGCCTCTGTCAGTAATCAATGCACATGGCAATGCCAGCTCTTTTGCATGTTTTTCCAGTTCCAGCAGTTCTTTTTCGCTTTCCACTTTAACGGCTATTTTACACTGTCCTTCCTGCAACCAAGCTTTCCACCAGTCTTTGCAGTGTTTGCGTGCCTCTTCAACTGCTGAAACTGCAGCATGTCCAGCTTGTGCCGCAATTTTTCCCTTACTCATTTTCAAATCAGAACGAAAAACGATCACCTGTTTGTAACGAAATTCAGACGTGCCCATTCAAATCACCCTTTTTATCATTTATCTCCGGCGAATTTAATGATTCGCAAACAAGTATGAGAGAAGAAAATAGAAAAGAATTACTGACATGCGAGGATTCCACAAAGTGCGTAAAAGAGAACGTCCTTGGAAATCTATATCATCAAAACTTTGAAGAGCCTTATCTAAACCGATTTTTGTGCAGAAGTTAATTGCGTCATCCAGCTTTTCATCTGGTAGGGCATCAAGCATTCTCCTTATTCTGAGCATAAATTTGATGTCAGACCCTAATTTTTTGTTGCATCGCTTCTGATATATGCTTAGAAAGTCTGAGGAGAAGTCATTTTTACGTAAGGCTTCATAAGCGACTTCGGCAGCAATCTTTGCACAAGTCATCCCGAAAATCACGCCACCGCCCGTTGTGGGCTTCACTTGCGAAGCTGCATCTCCCACTGTTAAGAATCCATTTGAAAAGGTTTTGGGAATTGGTCCTCCAAGCGGTATGGAATGAAATGAAATTTGCAAGATTTTTGCTCTGCGCAACTTCTTAGATGCTGTTGGATGTTTAAGCATAAGCCTCTGCAGAAGCTCTCTTGGGTTTCCGATTTTTGCAGCCAATCCAACCTTTGCCTTTCCATTCCGCTTAGGCATCAGCCATGCATAAAATCCTAGAGCATAATCTCTGCCGAGGAAAACTTCAACAATGTCTGTTTCCAAATCTTGGACGTTTTCAACCTCCGCTTGCACAGCTTTAACAAGCATATGGCGATTGAACACTGACAAGCCTGCTTGCCTTAAAAGCCGTGAGGATATTCCCTCAGCGTCCACCACCACTTTGGCTGAAAATCTTTCTTCAGCTTTTCCGCGTCTAGCAATGATGCCTTTTACAAAACCGTTTTCAACGATTAGGGATTTAACCGTTGAATTCAGGAAGTAGTGTGCTCCAATCTTTTCCGTCATCTCCGCGATGTACTTGTCGAAAAGAACTCGGTTAACAGCGCACGTTACCGGCGAACAAAACCGCACATAAAACCTTTTACCCTTCGGAGAGTGAAAAACCGCTCCATAAAAAGTGTTTTCAACGATTTCTGAGGGAAGAGGATACAATCCTAAAGACTTTAGGCCTTTAACGCTTAAGTGACCCGCGCAATGGGACGGAACGCCTATTTCAGCGTGTTCTTCAAAAACGTTTACGTCAAAGCCAAGCTTTGCAAGGTTCAAGGCGGTAAAGGAGCCGCATGGCCCACCTCCAACAACAATCGCATTCGAAAAAAATTTATGCATATGCCAGTTAAACCTTTAAAACTTGATAAAAAAGGGCCTATCGTATAAGCTCAATTCGTCTCTTACCACGTGCCATGGATGTTGTGCGAATCTTTCCGCCGATTTCTAACCGCATTAACAACTCGTTAAAGTCTTTGAAGCCTAGATCCTTGAACTCCTCCTTAAAAGCGTCGAAAAGATCTGCGTCCGTCATGGCGCCTTTCTTTTTATTCAAGATTTCCAATAGAAAGTAGTGGACTGGACGCGTTTTCCAAGTTTTAACAACCATGATTAAGGCTCCTAAGCAACTGGTGTTGCTGGCTTTTGCACCTGCCGAACCTGTCTCATGAATCTTTTATACCATTTCTCCATGTCTGGTGAGACTGATGGGCCAATCATTTTTGTAGCCTCTTGAAAATCCGACAACGTAACCTCCTTAGCGTTCACATCTATTCTCAGGGCATGCATAGCAGCCTCTCTGCAAAGTGCGTCTACGTCTGCACCAGAATAACTCTTCGTTATGGCTGCTAAATGCGCTAGGTCTACGTCCTTTGTTAAGGGCATGTTTTTCGTGTAGATCTTGAATATTTCGAGACGACTCTTCTCATCAGGTTCAGGGACATAAATTAACCTATCAAATCTTCCTGGGCGAAGAACTGCCGGGTCCACAATGTCGGGTCTGTTTGTGGCGGCTATGATAACTATGTCTTGTAGGGTTACGATGCCGTCCATTTCTGTTAAGAGCTGACTGATAACGCGTTCTGTTACTCCGCTGTCCGCAAAACCTAGACCTCTTCGAGGCACAAGTGAATCGATCTCATCGAAGAATATCACGGTAGGAGCGGCCATTCTTGCTTTTCTGAACACTTCTCTAATGGCTTTCTCTGATTCTCCGACCCATTTTGAGAAGATTTCTGGGCCTTTAATTGTTATGAAGTTGGCTTCGCTTTCCGTTGCAACAGCCCTAGCCAAAAGAGTCTTACCACAACCAGGAGGACCATAAAGAAAAATTCCCTTAGGCGGCCTGATCCCAAGTCTCTTAAAGATCTCCGGGTTTTTCAGAGGCCATTCAACAGCTTCGTTAAGCGCTTGTTTAACCTCTTGTAGCCCACCTATGTCGTTCCAGTGGACTGTTGGCACCTCGATGTAGACTTCACGCATGGCTGTAGGAGTTATCTCCTTGTAAGCACCAAAGAAGTCCTCCATTTTAATTTCCATTTTTTCCAATACGCTTGGCGGTACGCGTTCTTCTTCCAAGTTTATTTGAGGCAGATACCTGCGTAGGGCTTTCATGGCTGTTTCTCTGCATAAGGCTGCCAAATCTGCGCCAGTGTACCCATGAGTCATTTTAAACAATCTTTCAAGATCAACATCATCTGCTAATGGCATTCCGCGAGTGTGGATTTGGAGTATTTCATGTCTTCCCTGCTTGTCCGGAACACCTATCTCAATTTCTCTATCGAATCTGCCCGGCCTGCGAAGGGCGGGATCTAAGGCACCTGGCCTGTTTGTGGCGCCTATTACTATGACGTTTCCCCTTCCCGATAAACCATCCATTAACGCTAAGAGCTGTGCAACCACGCGTCTTTCAACTTCTCCTGTGACCTCTTCCCGTTTAGGCGCTATTGCGTCCAATTCATCTATGAATATTATGCTTGGAGAGTTCTGCTGAGCTTGCTGGAAGATTTCTCTAAGTCTTGCCTCTGATTCTCCGTAAAATTTGCTCATTATTTCCGGTCCGTTTATTGAAAAGAAGTTTGCTTCTGATTCGTTTGCTACTGCTCTGGCCAGAAGGGTTTTACCGCAACCAGGAAAACCGTGAAGCAGCACTCCCTTCGGTGGTTCTATTCCCAATCTCTGGAATAATTCTGGATGTCGTAGCGGAAGCTCAACCATTTCTCTTACTCTTTGAATCTCTTCATGCAGTCCTCCAATGTCCTCGTATGTGGTTCGCGGCAGTCCTCTTCCTTCAGGTGCCGGTTCGTCCAGTATCGTGAGTTTTGTTTCTCCTGTGACTTTTACTATGCCATGCGGGCGGGTTTTTGTTACAGTAAAAGGTATAGCGTGTCCAAGCATCATGACAAGGGTTGTGTCGCCTTCCATGAGAGTTCTTTCCATCAAGCGGTTTCTGACGAAATTTGTGAAATCTTCGTCAACGTTAAGTCTCATATCCACCGGTGCGAAGGTGATGTTTAAAGCGTTTTTAACCTTGGCTGGTCTTAAAACAACGTATTCGTTTATGGCTACTCCTGCGTTTTTACGGGTGAAGCCGTCGATACGTATCATTTCTCGGTTTTGATCTTCACTGTAGGCTGGCCAAGCAATAGCTGATGTTGTTCTTTTGCCAACAATCTCGATTACATCACCTGCTGATATGTCCAGTTTCCGCATCGTCCTCTGGTCTAGGCGAGCAATACCTCTTCCCACATCCCGCTGTCTTGCGTCACCAACACGTAACTGTAATTCAACCAATCATACCCCTTCCATAGTACTGCTGATGCTGTTCGAAACAGAGATATTCCTATATAAGTGTTTAAGGCTATCTACTTGTTCTACGAACCATACCCGGTTGCACTTGGCTTATCTCGCTTATCTCCTCAAGTCTCTTCTCAAGCTCATCAAGCACGCCTGACTTGTCCTCTGGAATTTTAATGGCGGCTATTAGAGCGTTTAATCCGAAGGCTATTGGTTCCTCTCCAAAGCCGTGTATCGAAGCGAACTCCGGCAGGCAATCCTCAATTTTCTTCTTCAGCACATCAAAGTCAACGGTTATATCTACTGGAAATATTTTGTAAGAGACTATAACACTGCCCATTCTTCAACCTCCCTTGCATTTTATGGTCCAACAAAACCGCATTTAGGACACTTGTAGGAACGCCCAAACTTTCTGCATTTTTGACATCGTCTTATCATAATTTCCCCACAATTTGGGCACAAGAACTTTGTGGCTTGTGTTCCCGGCTGTATGGGTTTACCGCAACTTGTACACGTAACTAAGGTTAACTTTGATGTTCTTTCAGTCATCTTGATTCACCGGTGATGGTTTTGTAATTGTCAAGCTTCCTTATATTTGATATGTTTTAACGTTGCAAGAAAAGATTAATGGAAAACTTGATTTGCATCTAGAATCTGAGATGTCATTCGCAAGTTTATTATTGTGGTTTTTATTGTTATATTCAATGGGGTTGTTTTGGGCGTAAACTTACGTGATCTTATTCCGAAAACAACAGTTAGACTTGAGGATTTAAGTGGAAAATCTATTGCTATAGACGCTTATAACGCCTTATACCAATTCTTAGCTATAATCCGTCAGCCAGATGGTACGCCTCTAAAAGATAACAGCGGAAGGGTAACAAGCCATTTAAGTGGTCTTCTTTACAGGACAAGCAATCTTGTGGAAATGGGCATAAAACCAATATACGTTTTTGACGGAGTTCCACCAGCATTAAAAGAAACTGAAATCAAGAGACGCATGAAAGCCAAAAAGGAAGCCCTAATAAAGTATGAGCGAGCCGTGAAAGAGGGAAAAACGGAGAAAGCTCGTATGTACGCGCAGGCAACTTCTCGTCTAAAGGACTACATGACCGAAGATAGCAAACGACTTTTGGATTTTATGGGAATTCCGTGGGTTCAGGCGCCAAGCGAGGGAGAAGCACAAGCAGCGCACCTCGTGAAGCGCGGGGACGCAGACTACTGTGCAAGCCAGGATTATGACAGCCTTCTTTTTGGTGCTCCGAGACTTGTGAGAAACGTGACAATTTCAGGTCGGAGAAAGCTTCCAAGAAAAAAAGTTTACATTGAAGTTGCCCCAGAAATTGTTGAGCTTGAACAAGTTCTAAAGGAATGTGGAATAACCCATAAGCAGATAATCGATGTAGCCATACTGATAGGCACGGACTTCAACCCTGACGGTGTAAAAGGCTTAGGACCAAAAACAGC
>JAUUWK010000013.1 GCA_030589055.1 Candidatus Bathyarchaeota archaeon
AGAACAAGAGCACTGAGTTATGTTTGCTTATGTAAGCACGAATAATTCGCAGCCTAGCTGCTACGTCTGGGTGAGTATAACGCTTTGTTGAGAGCTTGTAGTCTTCGGTCTCAGGTTTTGGAAAAATAACTTTAAGCCTCAATATTCTTGCAACTGGAACACGTATAATTTCAACGCTTCTGCCAGTTCCAACAAGGAATTGAGCCACCTCTTCTGGGGTGCCAATGGTGGCTGATAAGCCTATTGTTTGGAAGTCTTTACCGACTATCCGCCTGAGCCTTTCTAGAGCTAGGGATAGCTGGCTTCCACGTTTACTGTCAGCTATCTCATGCACTTCGTCAATGACGACCCAGCGCACATGACGCAGGTGTTGACGAAGGATCCACCCAGGTAATATAGCCTGCAAAGTCTCAGGAGTTGTGATTAAGATCGTTGGTGGGCTTCTGGATTGTCTTGTCCTCTCCTTCGTTTCGGTGTCTCCATGTCTTACAGCCAATTTTATGTCTAGATTGTTGCACCACCATTCAAGCCTTTCGAGCATGTCCCTGTTTAAGGCTCGCAAAGGCGTAATATACAAGAGTTTTATGCCCCGTATCCTTTGAGGTTCTTGAAGAAGCATGCTCAAAACTGGCAGAAAAGCAGCTTCAGTCTTGCCGGTAGCAGTAGGCGAAATAAGAAGAACATTCTTACCTTCAAGAATTTTTGGTATAGCTTTCTCTTGTGGCTCTGTGGGTTTCAAGAATCCTCTCTGCTTAATCAACCTTCGAACTGGCTTAACGAGCAAGTCAAAAGCATTTTCCAGAGAGTCTTTCAAGACTGTTTAACCCTCAACGCTAAAAGGAATAAGCAGAAAATCATAAGTAAAAGCATTTTGGAAAGCAAGCAGTTCATCCAAAACTAGAGTTTAGAGGAAACCTCAAACATACGTTTTGTATTCAGAAGTTAGGATAATACTAGAGATGGCAACAAAAATAAACTGAGTGGAAGTACTAAGTGTACTGGTACGATATGGGCTTTTGTGGGTGCAAATTTAGCTGATATTGGAACATGTTTGCTTAACGTTTTTGCCACTTTAAAAGCAATTTTAACTGCTTGTCCTATACCTTTTTTGTTAAAAGGTGTGGTTGACCGAGATACCCCATGCGCCATCAACTAACATTCTTCCACCAATTCCATGTTTGCATTGATATTCCTACACTGAAAAAGGCAATCAGCAACCATTACAAGCTCACTGATATGGTCTTCAAGCTTCATCAACGTATTCTGCACCAAGTGTAGAAGCATGTTCAACACCGAATAAAGCCAAATCTGCCTTCATAAGCCACTTAATCCAGTCAACATATGCGTTTTTAGGGTTTAGCTCAAAAGTTTTTGCGGAATATACGCTCTTTTGAAATAAACATGTCTAAACGCAATGTTCGAAGAAAGATTTTCTATTTGAAAACAATGGAAACTTTTTTATTTATCATCATAAGAAACCATGGTTAACATGAATGTTGGAGGAAAAACAAATGGCTAAATGTCCAAAATGTGGAACAGACGTTCCTAACAAAAGAAAATCATGGAAAATGGCTGGACGTCCAGACAAAAAAGGAAAAAGAATGCAGCTGGAAATCGGGCTTTTCGACTGCCCCAAATGTAAGAAGGCCTTCCGAGTAGTACTAAGCAAAAAGAAGATCTAAACACGCTCTAACGCTGACTATTACACACTAAAACGCAAAAGAAACAAGGCGTCTGTCCTAACCTGAGCACAAAATTCGAAGGCGTCGTAACCAAAGCTAAACTACGTTCAGAAAGCATAAAACTCTAGGGATTTCTCACCTTTCCCCCCATTTTTCAAAAATTGAGCGTTAACTTTTAAAATGCAGAAGACTATGTCAAATAAGAGCATATCCTCAACTGAAGGCTTGATGTTGACGATGCACCCTTTCAAGAAAATCCGGGAAAGCGAGTACGTTAAAACTGCAGTAATGATAATCCTGATTATCGCAATAGTCTTTGGATTCTGGTATGGCTCGCAACTGGTTTTAAATACACAGTACCCTGCGCTGGCTGTGGCTTCCGGCAGCATGTGTATTGTACCTGGATCCTATTGCGATGGATCGTCCCATCCGTTTGAACGAACACTACATGTGGGAGATCTAATAATAGTGCAGGGAGTGCCTCCTGAAGAGATTAAGGCAGCTTCGTACCCTGATGGTGACATTATTGTATTTCATCAGCTGCATGCTGGTGGTGAACTGATCGTTCATAGGGCTATTGAAAAAGAAACAAGAGGCGACGGCAAGATCTATTTCAAGACAAAAGGCGACGGCAACTCTGGATCCGACTCTGTGCCGGTTCCAGAGGACTATGTGATTGGCAAAGTTGTTTTGAGGATTCCTTGGATTGGACATATCGCCCTTTTTATGCGCAACTCCTCTGGAATATTCATAATAGTAATTCTGATAATCATCTTGGTAGTTGTGGAGTTTATAATTCCGGAATTTTCAAGCGAAAAAGCCGAAGGCAAGCAGGACGAAAAGGCAGAGAACACTGTTGAACCTAAGAGTTTATAAACGCTATTTAAGCTTCACCTATAAGAAGTGATGTTTGTGCCGAAAGGTGAAACTTATATAAGGATCGAAAATGTTGTTGCCTCTGCGACCCTACATCAGAAAGTTGATTTGAACGCTGTTGTGAAGGGCTATCCAGGTGTGGAGTACCGTCCGGAACAGTTTCCAGGGCTGGTGTTCAGGTTGAAGAGACCGAAGACAGCCACTTTGATTTTTAACTCTGGAAAGATGGTGTGTACAGGCGCAAAATCTGAAAAAGAAGCTCACAGAGCAGTTAAAAAGGTGGTTAAAGAACTGAAAAAGGGTGGAATAATAATCATTGGCAAACCTGAGTTGAAAATCGTGAATATTGTGGCCTCTGCAGGTTTGGGTGGACTGATAGACTTGGAAAAGGCAGTATATTCTCTAGAGAAAACGATGTATGAACCTGAACAGTTTCCAGGATTAATTTACAGGATGGCTGAACCCAAAGTTGTTATATTATTGTTTGCAAGCGGCAAACTAGTTTGCACAGGAGCGAAAAGAGAGCAAGACGTTTACGATGCGGTGCATAAGCTTCACGGGGTATTAGAGGAAAAAGAACTTATATTCTATGAATAGACTTTAGTCATGAAACTGAGTTCCTATGTTTTCAACTTTTACTCTTTTCAATCTGCTTCAGAATTATGTTCAATTGTACCTCGTCTATTGCTCCGATTTCGTACAGTCTATCAGCTATCTTACTTATCCTAAGTAATGCGTGAAGTTTTATCCCGTTCTTATCAAGATTCTCTTTTCCACCTTCTTCTCTGTCTAGGAGCACTACAGCATCTGTTGTTACCCCCCCTTCAGCCTCTATGGCTTTAGCTGCCTCCATTAGAGATAGACCAGTCGTGATCAAATCGTCAATCAGCACAACACGGTTTCCAGGTGTGAGAATCCCTTCCACTCTCCTTTTTCTTCCATGAAGCCGGACATCTTTGCGGATGTAAAGGAAGGGTTTCTTCAAGTTGTAAGCGATCAAAGATGCGAAAGGTATGCCAGCGATGGGAATTCCGGCTATTCTGTCAAAGTTCTTTAAGCCAATTTCCTCTTCAATGAAATCTGCTTGTAAGTTGCAGATTCTGTGGAAAGCCTCTGGAAAGCTTGGAACTATTCTTAGGTCTATGTAGTATGGACTTATTTTTCCGCTCGTGAGTTTGAAGGCGCCGAACTCTAGGGCGCCTATCTTGTTTAGGATTTTGCAGATCTCAGTTTTTGTGGTTTCTGGGCTTTTTTTCTCGGACAATGTTTCACACCTTTTTGGAGACTTGGTAGATTTTGCCTACTTCCGGGATTAGACATGTAACTTTTGGCATATTCTTCTTGAGAAGTTCAGCGAACTTCTTCTGGTCTGCAGTCGATGCAGTATGATAGGGAACAACCACCTTAGGCTTCGTTAACCTAGCTATTTCTACACCAGTTTCTGGCGACGTGTCAGGCGCGATCCCGACGGTGCAGAAAACTACGTCGGGTTTTTCTCTTTTCCCTATTGCTGCCATCTCTGGAAATGGTAAACTGTCTGCTGTATGGTAAACCCTAACCCCGTCTTCGCTTGTAATCATGAGGGTTACGGGCGTGGCTGCTGGTGGATGGTTACTCTTTTCAGCTTTTATTGAAACTTCTCCGAACTTCACTTCTGAACTTGGCTGAACTTCCTGCAATTTTTCAGGAGGAATTACGTTTTGAAGCCTTCTTGCAGATGTGGGGTCAGCCACAACTACACATTCTGTGAGTTTATGGATTTCTGAGACGACTAGTTGGTCTAAATGGTCGTAATGCTCGTGTGTGATTAAAACAGCATCAATGTTTTTGAAGTTTCGGGGTTTCACATCAACAGGGTCTATGACTAATGTTTTTGAGGGGGTTTTAATGGTTACTCCCGCATAGCGGTTAAACCACACAAACAAGATTTCATTTTTGTTAGGGGTTTTTGATTCGATCGACATATTCCTCACAGGCTATAATTATTATGTTCAGATTTTAAAGAATTTATGGTACCGCTTTGTAGCGTTTCGTTTTAATAAGGCTTAATAGTTGCTGTTTGTGTGTTTTCATATTTAAGTGATGCTTAATGGTTGATGTGTGGCTTCCTTATGGAAAAACAGAGGTTTGCGTGAGGATTCCAACTAGAACCTTTTCGGGTTCAATCGAACCAATTGAAAAGCCTAGTGTACTAGATGTTGGGGTGGAGATTGAGAGGGCTTTGAGGGAGCCTATAGGTTCCAAGACTTTAAGCGATATTGTCGAGCCTGAACAAAAAGTGGCGATAGTTGTTGATGATGCGACTAGACCTGCCCCAAGTAATCTCATGGTGCCGCCGATACTTGACCAGCTAAACAGGAAAGGCGTTAGAGACGAAAACATAACCGTCATTTTTGGGTGCGGCACACACAAGGCGGTTACACGTGAACAAGCTGTAAGACTGTTGGGTGAAGATGTTCTTAACCGTGTAAAAGCAGTCAGCCACGATTGCAAGGCTCAAGATTTAGTTTATGTTGGCAAAACCAAGAAGCATGGAACAAAAGTTTATCTGAACCGTGCTTTTGCTGAGGCAGACGTTAAAATCTTAACCGGAGACATATGCTTTCACTATTATGCTGGTTATGGTGGAGGAAGAAAAAGCGTTTTGGCGGCGGTCTCTGGCGAAGAGACGATAAAGCACAATCATGCCATGCTTTTGCATCCCAAAGCCAAAACAGGAGTTTTAGAGGGAAACCCCATCCATGAGGACATGATTGAAGCAGCAAAACTTGCAGAAGTGGATTTCATATTAAACGTTGTAGTTAACAAGGAGGGGGAAGTTGTAAAAGCTTTTGCCGGCGATTTGGAACAAGCTTTCTACGAAGGAACAAGGCTTGTTGATGAGATGTACCGTGTAGGGGTTGAACGTAAAGCGGACATAGTTGTTGTTAGTCCGGGTGGGCATCCGGCGGATGTGAACCTTTTTCAAGCCTATAAGGGTGTTGACAATGCTCTTAGAGTGGTTAAACGTGGTGGAGTAATAATCCTCGTAGCTGAATGTCCGGAGGGACATGGAAACCAAGTCTTCTATAACTGGATGGCTGGATTAAAGGATTTGAAAGCTGTCGAGAGAAAGATTAAACGCAGTTTTGTTTTAGGCGGACACAAAGCCTACTATCTGATGAAAGCGTTGCGAAAGGTTCAGATGATTTTGGTTTCTTCAATGCCAGATTATTATGTTGCGAATGTTTTTAAACTAAAAACAGCAAGAGCCGTAAACGACGCTTTAAATGAGGCTTTCAGCATTACCGGAAAAAAGGCAAAGGTCTGGGTTATGCCTCAAGGAAACTCTACGCTACCTGAAGTCAAAACAGGCGAAGAGTGAAAAACTTGGAAAGTTTCGAAAAACAGTTAAACGAAGAGGGAAATTGTATAACCTTAAATTCGCGTTAGGGACTGAATTGGAAAAGGGATAACCTTTGCAACAAACTTTCAAACTGCGGAAATTCAACATAAGCTATTTGGAACGTATTACATACATTAATCGTGCCTGTTTACCTGAGAACTACTCAGACTATTTTTTTGTTGATTTGCACCGGAGATTTCCAGAAACCTTCATTATTGCAGAGGAAAACGGAGATGTTGTAGGTTACATAATGTGTCGCATTGAAACAGGCTTGTCACGCTTTGTTTTCCGCGGCTTAGTCAAAAAAGGACATATCGTTTCTGTGGCTGTTCTGCCTCAGTACAGGCGTAAAGGCGTAGGAAAGGCTTTGGTTACTAAGGCTATGGGAAACATGCGATTGTACAAGGCGAAACAGTGCTTTCTGGAAGTTAGAGTAGCCAACACACCTGCAATCGACCTCTATAAAAACCTAGAATTTGAAGTTTCTCGTACAATTCGAGGTTACTATGCGGATGGAGAAGACGCTTACGTGATGACAAAAGAGCTTTCATCTGAATAGTTTGCCGTTTTAAGATGGGATGAATCGGACCTGTGGAATTTGCGCTGGTGACGATAACTTCTATCATTGCTGTAATGAATCCTACAAGCACCGTGGCGATTTACATTGCTCTGACCCAGGACATGAACTTGAAGGAACGTCGGAGAGTAATTGCAAAGTCCATGAGAATATCTTTTCCAGTTTTAGCCTTTTTTTGCTTTTACAGGGCAACTTCTCTTTCTGGTTTTTGACGTAACACTTGCTGCATTCAAAATTGCAGGAGGCCTCCTTTTAGTCACAAGTGCTTTTTCAATGCTTAATCCTAAAAAGGAGGAATTCTCTCGAGAAGAGCGTGGAAACATCGCAGTAGGTCCGCTTGCGTTTCCTCTTACCGCCGGGCCAGAAACAATCATGGCAGTAATACTTCTTGTTTCTGAAGCAAGCAGCCTACTGGAGACTTCTCTTGTCTTCGTGGGGATTTTTGCTGGAGTAGCAGTGTCCTATTTGGGGATGACCTATGCGCCCAAAATATTCGCGTTTCTAGGCGAAGAAGGCATTCATATCCTAACAAAGCTCATGTCGATAATTGTGTTAGCTATAGCAGTGCAATTTGTAATCAATGGAATCGGTGAGGCGATATCTGCGTTATAGCGTTTATCCATCATTACCATAATGATAATGCTTTCATTTACAGAGAACAAAAAGCTTACTACATGGAAGACAAAAGAAACTGAATCAGCGGCTGTAAGAACTGACGGGCTAACACAACCTAGTTAAGGCTCACGTGTAGAGGGAGAGCGGTTCAATCGTAAACCTCAAATTGAAAAGAACCTAGAAGTGCACGTGCTCCGCTTTTTCGCTCAGAAAGTTTATCGCCTGAAGTACAGATTTTGCAAATCCCAACAAGCCGAGAAGCATAGCAACCACCAGAAACAAACGAAGATCAACAATCAAATTCACATTCTGGACAGTCATGCTCAATATTCCACCCTTCAGCGAGAAGATCAAGTAGAGAATCACGAATAGTGCTTTTGCAGCGTTAAAAAAGTGATGAAAAATCGTTCCAGAGGTGAGTTCTCCAATAACCATTAGGAAAATGTATACTATGACAAAAATTTCGATGGTCTGCTGAAAACTTGGGACTATCTCTGAAATCGGAGCCAAAAAAATTGATAAAACGAAGTAGATTCCATAGAAAAGGACGCCTTTTATGGTTGCTTTCAAGGCTTTACTTGTGAATCCTTGAAGGCGCTTTTTGAAATCTCTTTTTTCTTCAGCCATAAGAAATCACCAAAGGTCCAAAATTGAAAAACGGGGTTGAGAAATATACTTCAAAATGCCCGTTTTCAGTAATTCCCCCTATTAAAACGCTAAGCTTCGCATGCCCATTGTATAGAGCATTTTGAGGAGCTTCAATAGTTGTCTGTCCTTCACCCACTAGAATGTTGGCGCTGTTGTACATGTGGATTTGAATTCTCCCAGTCATATCGAAGAATGCATGATTTTCAAAACTTATTGGAACCGTGACTGTCATATGGGTTCCGTTAAATGCCGTGTATTCGATTCCGCCTAACGTGAAGTTGTATAGAGGTGCACCCCAAGGCATGGAAAAGTTTGTTGAGACTTGAACTGGAATAACCTCTGCAAGTTCCATGCTTACCGTTTCATGCACTTTCAGCTCCGTGTCATTGAATAGGTAATCTTTGCTGTTTTGCAGCAAATTGTTAATGTCTATCGTCGCGTTGTGGGTTGCAATGGTCTGCTTGCCTCTCGCTATAACAGGGATAAATGTAGAGCCTTGTGAGATTATGAAGCCTTCTATGTCTGAGATTATGGTGGTTACATTGAAGGAGCCTATGTTGTAGTAGCCTTTGTTATCAATTTTTATTGGTAGAGAAAAGAGTATTTTATTGTCTGGAGTTAAGTCTACTTGCGGTTCTTCGAATTCAAACTGAACATCTTTAACGGAGTAAGCAGCAGAAACGAAGAAAACAATTAGGAATACCCAGAAAAACGTTGTAGCTATACTGATCATTCGAATTGGTATTCTCATAGTTACTCCTTTTCCGGGCGTCTGTAGGCATTTCAAGAATCTGGTGGTTGTTGAGAAGCGTAGTTTTCTTGTTTTTGCTCTTGTGGTGGTTTTGACTGCGGAGTCTGCTCCGGCGGTATAACTATGATCTCCGGCTCTGACGGTTTAACCTCTTCCTTTGGATGTTCAGCTTTGGGTTCTGGTGGTTTGATCTCCTCTTTTGGTTGTTCACTTTTTGCTTTTTGAGGAATTGGCTTAGCTGTCATCCGTTTTTGTGGAGCAGCTTTCGGTATCTTCGGTGCATGGGCGATTATCGTTACGCCTCTTATTGTTAAGAGTGAACCTATCCATCCCATTACTCCGAGATACATTATGCGTATGCACGTTGCGATCAAAGGAGCTAATGCTTCACCGAAAGTTTGCACCAAATCTGCGGAAGCAATTATTGATAGGTTCTCTGTTAGAAATCCGTAGGCACTTATGAAAGTGGAGATTAGTAAGGCTACGCCTATCATTAGCACAGTCATTCCGGAAAGGGCTATTTTGTCTCTAAAGTTTTTCAGCATGGTTCTGGCCCCGTTTTAACTGAATGATGAAAGTAATATTAAATCTTCTGACACAATAAACAAAATTCAAACTAGATATCAAAAATTAAACGTGAAAATTGAACTGGAAAAGAGATGGAGACTATGGCGACAAACCGAGTTTATGATAGATTATCTCTTTGTTTTCTTCAACGTTCTTTTGAACTTCCATGAAGAGATTGTTTCCATGCGAGTCAATGGCTACTGTTAACGGGCCGAATTCCTCAACCTCCAGAATCCACATGGCTTCGGGCATCCCTAAATCGAGCCACTCGACGCTTTTCACGCTTTTTATGGCTCTTGCAGCGAGGATCGCAGCTCCACCAGTGAAAGCTCCGTAAACGGCACCGTACTTTGCCATGGCTTCTGTTGTTCTTTTTCCCATTCCGCCTTTGCCGATTATTACTCTAACTTTAAAGTTCTTTATGAACTCGTCCTCGAAAATTTCCATCCTTGTGCTAGTTGTTGGACCTGCCGCAACGATTATCCATCTGTCATCTTTCTTTTTCACTATTGGACCGCAGTGGAAAACAGTTAATCCTTCAAGGTTTAGCGGTAACGTTTTTCCTCGCTTGAAGTATTCTAGGGCTCTCTTGTGGGCTTGGTCTCTTGCAGTAAACATTGTTCCGCTTACGTATAATACGTCATTTACCTTTAGTTTACGTATTTCCTCCTCAGACATTGGTGTCTTAAATTTGTAAACAGCCATTCTCTCTCTCACCTCACTCGACTTTATGTATTAAATATTCAACCGTTTCGTCTGCATTTATTCTCGCGGTGGCTCTTCTTGAAGCCCAACAATTGAAGGCAACAGCCGCCGGATAGGATGCTGGGTGTCTATAGGCATAGTCTATGTTCACGCTTAAAACTGTGGTTTTTCCGCCAAGTCCCATCGGACCAATCCCAGTCATGTTTACTGCCTCCAGAATTTCTTTTTCAAGCTTTGCCATCTCAGGGTCTGGATTCGGCACATTTAAAGGTCTCAGCAAGGCTTTTTTTGCTATCTTCATAGCAATGTCAGAGCCTCCGCCTATCCCAACTCCTAGAATATTAGGTGGACAAGGTTTCGCCCCAGCCTTCATAACAGCGTCAACAACAAACTTCTTAACTCCCGTTATTCCCTCGCCTGGAACAAGCATCCCCATGACACAGACGTTTTCTGCCCCTCCACCCTTTGGTAACACCGTCATTTCTATGTCTTCCCCTGGCACAATTTCCCAATTTATCCAAGGTATCAACCGCCCAGTGTTATCTCCACTGTTCTTCTGAGTGAAGGGATTAACAGCATTTGGACGAATAGGAACCTCCACAGTAGCTCTCTTTGTAGCCTTCATCAAAGCCTCTTCGATCTTGTCAAGATCTTTCGCTTTGGCACCAGCTTTGATATAGAAGATTATCGTTCCCGTGTCTTGGCATATAGGCGCCTGATACTTCTCGGCAAGATCGATATTGTCTAAAATCGCCTTTAACTGCGTTTTCCCTGCCTCACTTGTTTCCTCAGCACAGGCTTTTCGCAGTGCTTGTTTAACGTCTTCAGGCAGATATATTACCGCTTGCTTTATGAGATTAAACGCGACATTTTCCACAATATTTGATGTTCCCACAAGCGTCCCTCTCTTTTTTATCAGTTTGTGGTCAATCGATGCACTTATAACTCTTACTTTATGTTTCGTTCGTATTGTTGTTGGAAAGCCTAGATTTGGATCCAAACACAATCAGCAAATACAAGATCAAGAAAAAACGATGACACCTTCTAGTTATTGCCGATTTAGACCACATCGCACCAAAAAATTGACTTATAAACTCATCCTTTGTCAAGCTAACTTCTAGTCATTTTTGGACTGAATGGGCATGAAACATCTGGTCCGAGTCAATCTTTGCCAGCGATGTAGGCTGTAATACGGCAGCCTCCGCATAAGCCGTTGTATGCGCACTTTTCACAGTTTCCTCTGAGCTGTTTTCTTTCTCTTATATAATTCGCGCGCGCATGGAGATTCTAGGCGGGTTTATAGCGTTAGCCGGCATTATAATAGCACTAGTTAGTTTCATCAAGAAAACGTGAACTTATCGCTGAAAACCTACCTTTCCTTCCAGGAGTAACCTTCTGAAGCGTCAAGCAGTTTATAGACGCTGGTTTGCTTTACTGATTCTGACTGTGAAAAAACTTGACTTAGGCTGTATAACCCTTAAATATTCTTTTATCTCTTCCGTATCTGGTAGTATCCATGGTTTTAACTGGTGAATACGCTGTAGAGTTGAGGAGGGTGGCTAAGCGCTACGCTGACATAGTAGCTGTAGACTACGTGGATTTAGATGTTAGATACGGTGAAATCTTCGGCCTTCTAGGTCCGAACGCCTCAGGGAAATCAACCACTCTGAAAATGATTTTGGGATTGGTTAAGCCAGACTCTGGATCTGTGAAGGTTCTGGGCATAAATGCTAAGGATGACCCTGTAGGGGTGAAGAGGAAAGTGGGATACGTTCCCGAGACTCCACGTCTCTACGAATTTTTGACCGGACTAGAATACCTCGACTTTGTTGGTGACATTTATGCGGTGGAGATGTCAGAGAAGAAGATGCGAATACAAGAGCATTTGGCGGCTCTTGAATTGGAGGGAAGGGAGGGCGACATGATAAACAGCTACTCACAAGGGATGAAACAGAAAATCGCCCTAATCTCAGCTTTTCTTCACAAACCAAAACTACTTATCTTAGACGAACCCCTGAACGGCTTAGATCCAAAGTCGGCTAGAATCGTAAAAGATCTCCTACGCGAACTAGCAGCCCAAGGAGTGACAACCATGATGTCAACCCACATTCTAGAGATCGCACAGGCCATGTGCGACCGCATAGCCATAATGTACGAAGGAAAGTTGCTGGCTTTAGGTAACATGGAGGAACTAAGACAGAAGGCGAGGCTGCCCGGATCAGACCTCGAAGAAATCTTTCTAAAACTTACAGGAACAGAGGACATAAGAGATGTCGTTGAGGCACTTCTCAAATGAACTGGAGAAACGTTGTCAGGCTCATTAGCATTGACATAAAGTCTGGAAGACTGATTAGGGGTCAAAAGCTGAGAAGGTACCGAGAAAGAAGGATTTTTCAATATCTGTTGTATGGGGGGGCATGCGTCCTAGGATTAACGATAGGACTAGCCGTCGGAAACTTCTATAACGGGATGTCTGAGTGTGAACTGAAACGCTTACTCTATCAAGGCGCTCACTATCTTTTCCCATCGCTCCCCACCCTAATTCTCATTTCAAGCATGGTCTTCACCATGATGGGACAAATTCAACGAGCCGGAGTAAGATCTTCAATCCAACCTCCGTACTGGCTGCCAATCACTTGGGAGGAGCACACTTTAGCCTCCACTCTAGCTCATCTTATTGGTGTCCCCTTGGTTTCCATCATTCTAATTAGTTCAGCCATAACAGCCTTCTCCATTTTTCTGGGAGAGTTGCCTCTCGCCACCTTCACGATTTTTGCTTTGTTGGCTAGCGCCTTCTTAGCTAGCACGACAACGGAGATTTTCAGAGTTTTACTAGTGAGGCTCACAGGAGCTGTTTACAAGTCTTCTGGAAAGGCGGCTGTTTGGGTGAGATTCCTCGGATCCCTACTCTTTTTGATTGCCTTCTACATGGTTTGGTTTGCGCTTACGTCCGGCGCTGGCTTCGTCACACTCATTGAGGTGGTTGCTGGTGGCCAAGAAGCGGCTTGGTTCATTCCCTACCTCTGGTTAGGGTTGACTTTGGCTTCCTTTATGAGTGGATTACTAGCGCAAACCATTATCTTTTCGCTGGCTTCCCTTCTGTTTATTCTCGTCCTCTTCTACATGGCGGTTAGATTGAATGCCAGATTTGGATTGTATGAACCGCCAGCAATCACGATTTCTAGAGGAGTTTATGCTCCGAAGGTTGGTCTCTTGGGAAAACTCGGTTTTTCTTCGTTAGAGGCTGCAGTAATAAGGAAAGACATTAAGGCCTTCACGAGACGTCGGGAACTTATGTACATTTTCATAATGCCATTGGTTTTCATACTTATGCCGTTGATGCAGCAGTTGGGATTGTTGGGCGGATCCGCCGCGTCAGGGCCTTCTCGTTTCCTTTTCGCTTGGATACTTGTTGGGCCTGGAGCTATAATGGCTACTATGTTGGGCAGCATGATTGTCGGTGAGGAGGGCAGGGCTGTGTGGCATTTCTTTTCTTCACCCATCACCGCGCACAGCCTAGTCAAGTGTAAGTATGCCTTTATAGTCATCTTTTCATGCGTAGTAACGTTGGTGTGTGGTGTTGTTGGAAGTCTAGTCACGTGTCCTTCGCCAGACATTACTGTGGCGTTGTTAATTGAATCCATTCTGCTAATCTTCGCTCTAGGCGCGGTTTCCCTCGTAGTGGGAATAGAAGGAGCTGACTTCACGGAAGTTCCAAGGCCTAGAATGATTAGGCCGTTGATGTCTCTCGTTAACATGATCTTGTGCTTGGTCTTAGCGTCGGTAATATTTTCGCCCCTCCTTCTACACGCAGTTACAATGGAATACATACTCATTACCCATTCCCTGGTGCCTCTACCAAAAATAGAGCTCTCTATCGCAGTTTTCATCAGTGCAGTTATGGCTTTCGTCGTAACCTTT
This sequence comes from Candidatus Bathyarchaeota archaeon, assembly GCA_030589055.1. Classification (GTDB taxonomy): domain Archaea; phylum Thermoproteota; class Bathyarchaeia; order Bathyarchaeales; family Bathycorpusculaceae; genus SOJA01. The sequence goes on from JAUUWK010000013.1 coordinate 13,728, forward strand.
GTATTTTACAAGTTAGCCCTAAAAAAAGCGGAGGAATTCTTGGTGAAAGCTGAGATTTAAACATAACAGTTGAATGCGCGCGAACGTTCTAGAGTTGAAGCAAAGTCGAAGGAGGGCACGCTTGATGGAAGGCGATGTACGTGGCTACAGAATAGCTGTGAAGATTGAAAGGGTGTACTTCCATGCTTATTCTGTTACTTGAGCTCGTCTGAAGATGTACCAAGAGGTTGCTATAAAGACACTGAAGTAGACTAATGCTACTGTAATTGACGTTAAGATGACAGAAGAT
>JAUUWK010000050.1 GCA_030589055.1 Candidatus Bathyarchaeota archaeon
CTTCTACTGAAAACCATAGCAATCGGATAGTTCAATAATCTATATTTTAATAAATGTTGCTTCTGCGGAAATCAGAAAGCGCGCACGCATAATGCCAGAAGTCTACAATTCCAGAAAGGCACATCCTACTGTTAGAAGAAACAGCGAAAAGACAGCAGTGATTATTTGCTATTTTCTCTGTTCTCCGGAAAAAAGACTGGTAAGAAAAAGTGTCTGGTTTTTCCATTTATTTTCCCGCTTTCTCTCTCATTAGAGTTTGACGATGTCTGCTTTCTCAAGTGTGATTGAGAAGAAGCAAAGGAAGTTTATGAACTGGAAGCTTAAATTCTCTCCCGTTTCATTTCGAAAAGCACCGTTCCACCATCTGTATAGGGCTTTCCCGGATCCAAACATTGGATATAACCTTTCTCACCATTCTCTTTTGCTAGCCCCAACTGTTTGAAGCTTATACCACGGCTTAAGGCAACAATTATGGAAAGCATGCAGCCAAAAGCGTGAACGCAAATGTTATCCGTTTTGTCGACAACTATTTCAGGAGACTCTACAACTATTCTGTCTCCAACATTAAAAACTGGACAGTTTCCACGTATCTCCTTAACGGTTATAACCAACCGATATTTTTCTTCACTAATCAATGACGCCACCTCACTTCCTTAATAATTTCAAACAAGTTATGAATTTTCTGCTGAAAACCGGCAAACACTTAAGAGTAGTGTTAAGAGGATAAAATGAAAATGAGGAGAAGGGTATAAAAAAAATGCTTAGTCGCCCAGCCATAATCGCTGTTGGAAGAACAAAATTTGGAGAACACTACGAGAAAGAACCGGAAAAACTTATCGAAGAGGCTTGGCTCAAATCCTCAGAAGAAGCACGCATAGAACGTAAAGACCTGGAAGCCTGCTACCTTTCCGACTATTTTCTCCCAATTACAAATAAGCTTGGACTGGAGGAGGGATTTCTGTCAGAACTCACAGAGCTTCATGTCCCAATGGAAGTAACTCGCTCTTTTGGTTCAGCTCTACTAAACGGTTGCAACGCCATTCAAGCTGGAAGATACAGCGTGGTTTTGGTAGGCGGATTAGAGAAAATGACGGACAGGTGGGACAAGATTCGCGACGATCTGATGCTTCTAGAAGATCCTTGGAGCTATTATGCAGGATGCACACCAGAAGCAAACCACGAGCTCATGCTCAGAGCCTACATAAAAAAATATGGCATAACAGGTAAAGATCTTGAAAAGCTGAACCTAGCCTTAGCACATATTTCAGTTAAAAACCATTTACATGCGACAAAAAATGAGTATGCACAATACCAAAGAAAAATAACGGTTGAGCACGTCTTAAAAGCGAGGAAAAACGCCAGAAAACCATTGGGACTTTATGATTTCGCACCGATATCTGACGGCGCAACCGCCCTTATTCTCACAAATGAAGAAGTCGCCAGGAAATTCACAGATGAACCAGTTTACATTCTCGGCTCATCCTCCGCAACAGACTACTTAACTTTCTCAGCAAGAGAAAGCATGACAAGCTTCTTGGTGACTGAAATAGCCATAAAAAACGCCTTGAAAATGGCGGGAATAAGCCTTTTGGACATACAGGTCGCTGAACTCTATGACCAGTCCACAGTTATGGAGATGATTTCCCTTGAAGATTTAGGTTTCTGTAAACGTGGAAAAGCGTGGATGAGCATATATGAAAGCTGTCAAGACTACAAAGGCTATTACCGGATTAATGGTAGAAAACTTTCTGTAAACATGAATGGTGGATTAAAAGCGGATGGTAATCCGTTAGGTGCCACGGGAGGAGCCCAAATCTTTGAAATTTTCAAGCAGTTAAGGTGCGAAGCTGGTGAACGACAAGTTGAAAACGACGAAAAAGTAAAATACGGATGCGTGCTCGAGCTTGAGGGTTTCGGAACTAAGGGTTATGTTTACATTTTAGGGAGAGATTTAGAATGAGTAGTGAGCCGATAGAGAGAAGGGTCTCATACCTTGGCGATAGGCTGAGGGGAAGACGTTGCCAAATCTGTGGTAAAGAATATTTTGAGATGAAGGATTACTGCGGAGACTGTGGACGAAAAAGCTTCGGAAAAATGGTGGACATGGATTTATTCTACGAGAAAGGTAAACTGGAATTGTGCACTTTCATAAACGAGCCTACAAACAAGTTTACGAAGCTTGGCAGCTACATTTACGGGATACTGTCCTTTCATGATGGGAACATAAGGATTCCAGGAAGATTGACAGACCACATAATAAAGGGCAATGAAGAGGTAGACCTTTCAGCCTTTGAAGGAAGAAATATCGTCCCAAGGTTTAGGAGGCGCTATTCCGTTGGAAGACGCGATGTCATCCCAACAATTTCTTTGACGTTCACCTTTGCTGACGAGTATTATCTACACCAAGAATACTCCACTGTCAAACCAAATAAAGAGTACGACACACCAGGAATAGTAGGTTATGGAGTCTATACCTCGAAGTTCAGAATTCAAGAAAGAAACATCGAACGTTCAGTGCCCTTCATCGATGAAGACGCAGTAACTGCCGCTGTTGAGGCTGGAAAACTCGCGTTGATCCACTCTGGAGTTGACAGCTCGCTTGTTGGCAAAATTTATGTAGGTTCAGAGTCCAATCCATACGCTGTTAAGCCCATAGCCTCGAAAGTTGCACAGGTCCTGAAACTCGGCGAAGAAGACGAGGATGTGCAAGGAGTTGACGCTGTAGACACAGGGTTCGCATGTAAAGCCGCAACAAGCATGTTCAAAGACGCAGCTTCACTGGTCAACTATCCGAAATCCAACATTCAATATGCTATGGTGATAGGTGCAGACAATTCACAAGCTGCTCCAAGGGACAGCCCCGGCGGAGAGCTAGACCTGTTCGTTGGATATGGTGGATGCGCATATATTTTTGGAAAGCACGATGTTATAGCTGAAATTGAAGGATGGTACTCATGCACTTCCGATACGCCTGACTTCTGGAGAAGAGACGGTGAACCCTTCCCAATGCATGGTGGAAGATTCACTGGAGACCCGGCATACTTTAAGCATGTCAGAAAAGCAGCTAAGAAATTGATGAAGCGGCTTAACCTGCAAGTGGTGGATGTTGATTATTTTGTTCCACATCAGCCTAACGTTAGTTTTCCAGTGAGGATTGCCAAGGAGCTTGGGTTTAAGGAAGAACAGTACTTGCCATCGCTTCAAATAGCTAATTTTGGCAACACGTACTCAGGTTCTTCACCAATGGGTTTAGCGGCTGTTTTAGACATAGCTAAACCAGACGAACGCATCTTAATTGTAAGCTACGGTTCAGGAGCCGGAAGCGACGCCTACTCACTTATAGCCACAAACCAAATGCTAGATAAAAGAAAACATCAAAAAATGACAGTTAAATACCAAGCGGAGAATCCCTTCCTAGAATATGTGGATTACACGACTTACAGGCGACTGAAACTTGGAATGTAGCAAATTATTAATAAACCATCAGAAATCACGTATGGACGGAGTATAAACCATTGTTTGCTTATGGAATATTCAAAATCATGTACTCACCCTTCAAAACATTCAAAGAAATGATTCAAAACCCGAAATACATAGGACCAATCTTGATAATGATTCTGTTTGTGCTAGCAAGCATAGGAAGCGAGTATGCTAGAGCTTCGAAACTCCATGTGCAACAGACACTGCCAAGTACTCTAGACCTATATAATCCAGATCCATGGACAGAAAACTGTACAATGTGGATTTCCAACGGCGAAATCCCATGTAATAGCAATGATTTCCTCTTAGGGCACAAAAGTATTCAATTTAGCATCACAAATAATGATACATTATGGATGAAACTAGAAAACATTGGCCAAATAAATTGCTTGAGCACTGATGGTTACAAGAACCTAACTTTTTGCATAAAATGGATTAATCCCACAGCAGATCCGCCTCAAAATGCCAGTCTTTACCTTTTCTCTATGGATACGACAGATCATTTCTACTACGACTTAGCTGAACTCATCAATCAAACTGAAAATGATAAATGGAACAATTTCACTATTCCAGTGGGGTTTGACGCTGGACAATGGGTAAACAGTAGCGCTCAAACAGCGTGGAATAACATCACTGGCCTTAAACTTGACCTGGTCTGGGCACAATCGAGTAGGTCAAACTTGACGATACTTGTAGACAGACTGTACTTTCAATCTGCAAATTTTGAACCTTTAATTAATTCCATGGGCAGCATCATAGTCGCGCGCAATGCTTTCAACGCAGTTACAACCTTTTCTATTTATTGGATGCTTTCTGGCATGGCGATGTTTATTGCGGGGAAACTATTTAGAATCAAAGCCGAATTCAAAGTATTCCTCATAATAGTAGGTTATGCGCTCATTGCCATGGTTGTCATGCAGGTGTTGTTCAACATCCTATATCTACTAATCTCCCCCTTATACATTACCATTGATGCCATAAGTCCAACCTCTGTATTCCAAACCATAATCTTGTTCACTTCATCAATGGTTCTTCTCCTACCAGTTTGGTCGATAATAATATCTTCCATAGGGGTACATACAGCATCTGATTTACCTCTAAGTAAAAGTGCAGTCATTGCCATCATTGGATTTTTACCTTACTACGTTCTGCTTTTCATTGCATAAAAAACAGCAGACATATCGGATAAAGCTGCTAATCGAAAAGCGTTTCCACCGTATTATATTCAATTGCATTCAATTGTCCTTCGATTATCAGCTGAAACCTCATGAACAAAAAGTATCACATCGCCAAAGTAGCCTACTCTGTGAACGTGTTAGCTGAGAATTCCGTACCAGATGTTAAGCCAAAAAGATCACCTTATAAGAAGAGAATGGAAAAACGGAGAAAAAAGAAGGATCAGAATTTACGAAATAACAGAGCGCGGCAAAGAAGTGTTCAGAAAAGCATTTTGACATAATCTCCGCCACAAGAACCTTAATCCTCAAAGAATTAAAGACCTTAAGATAATCGAAGAAATTGAAACGCAACCACAAATACTAATGCAGGTAATGCACGTACCGCTCTTAAACAAGAGAGCGTCGTTGCAAGAAGAAATAGATGATTTAGAGAAACCAAAAAACCGGATGTTGTAATTTAAAAGAAACATTTGACACCATGATAGCGAATATCAAAGAAAGAGTCAAAGAACCAAAAGCTCCATCTGTCAAAAGTGATAGTTAGCACGAGCACTACTGGTCGCAGTCTTTTTAGGCTTCTACAGCTTTCAGGACATCGATTTAGAATTCCCTTGGGCAAAAGTGTTTAGCAAGATTTATATGATGGAAAGGCTTTTCTGCATGTAACTGGCCTTCCAAAAGCTCGTGTTGCTAACGTGGCCCAGAGTTTTGTTGGAGAGGTTAGTTCCGCGATAAGGACGAAAATGTGATATGCCGAGAAGACTGCCAGAAAAAACAAGAACTGCTAAAAGGAAACTAAGAAAACGCGGGAGTAAAAGGCGGTATCGCCCAAGCAAACCATTTTTACGAAAAGCACCCATATGGAAAAATCTGGAATTGGAAGTTGTTATCGATGACATTGGAAGCAGGGGCGATGGAATAGCGAGAATATATGGCTTTATGATTTTTGTTCCCGGAGGCAGGGCGGGAGAACGCATTAAGGTTAAAATCGTGTCTGTTGGCGGCAAATTCGCTGTCGCGGAAAGAATAGCCTAAGTAGGGAGTGTAAGATTTGGAAATAAAGGATTTGCGAAATGGAATGAAAAGTGTTGCTGTTGAAGGTAAAGTTATCGAAAAATCCGAAACACGTGAAGTCCGTTCAAGATTCGGAGACAAAACGTACAATGTCGCAACCGCCATAGTCGAAGACGAAACAGGCACAATAAAACTGACGTTATGGAACGAACAGATCAGCCAAGTAAACGTCAACGACAAGATCAAAGTGGAAAATGGATATATCACAAGCTTCAGAGGAGAAATCCAGCTAAATATAGGAAAATACGGAGGAGAACTGACGGTGGAGCAAGCTAAAGAATAAAAAAATACAGATGAAAAAAATATCAAGACGAGAGGTGAAACGAATGCAAGAAAGAAGAGGCTTTGGCAGAAGCAGATTCCCTCCAAAACCCGTTGAAGGGGAAGCGCGCGCGATAAATTGTAGATCCTCATGACATGCTCCATTGAATAAGCGGAACAAGAACGCTCCCTCTCTACTCTTGTATCTTCTGATATCTAGTTTCCCTGACAATTGATTCCAAGCCAAAACTGCATAAGAAATTTGAGCAAAGAAACTGTTTTAGGCTTCGTCTATATACTTCTTTGGTGATGGAATTTCTGATGATAGACCTCTTCTCTCGCGAATTCCCTTGATAACTTCGGCTGCAACATTTTCCGGGGTTTTTTCCCAATGGTCAAAAGCACACTGCCAGAAGGCGTGGCCTGAAGTTGCGGAACGCATCTCCGCAGACAAGCCGAAGGTTTCTACGACTGGAATGTAGCCTGTGACTGTTGTTAGGGCGCCTCTCTGTTCAGAAGAGAGTATTCTTCCGCGTTTACGTGTGATTACGCTTGAGCATTCACCGACCCAATGGGCTGGAACTGATACTCCAATTTTGTAGATGGGTTCTAGAATCACTGGGTTTGCCGTTAGGAAGGAACCTAGAATCGCGCGGCGTACGGCTGGCATGACTTGGGCGGGTCCACGGTGCACTGGATCTTCGTGGAGTTTAACATCTAGCAGCTTGATTTTTAAGCCTCTTAAGGGTTCTTCGCATAGGGGTCCTGCTCCGCAAGCCCAACGGAAACCAGCAATTATCATCTCTCTAGCTTCGCGGAGATATTGTATGCCTTTGGTTAGGTCGATAATCATGTTTCTGTGTTCTTCTAAAGACCAGACGTTTCTTGCTTCATCTGTTGGCCACTTTGCTTCTTTGTATAGTATGCTGCCAATTCGTTTGCGACCCATTACTTCAGCAATCTCACCCTTCTCAATCATTTTCATGACATTCTCTTCTAAGGGTTCGACCTGAATCCAGAACTTGCTGTGTTTGTTGGGACTTTTACCCATGACCACTATGCCTTGTTCGGGAACACTTTCTCTATATACTACTATAGGACGAGAAGTCGAGATCTCCATCCCGCCTCCATAATCCCTTAGAAACTTCACAGCGATTTCCAGATGAAGTTCGCCCATTCCACTCAGCAAGTACTCGCCGGTCTCCTTGTTTATGGTAGCCACAAGATTTGGATCTTCAATTGACAATCTGTTCATAGCATCGACCAGGCGTGGTAGCTCTCTAGGATGCTTAGGCTCGACGGCTATTGTTACGACTGGGTCTGAAACATATTTTATGAGTTCAAAGGGAAACATGACGTCCTTATGCTCAACATCAATGAGGGTTTCACCTGC
>JAUUWK010000049.1 GCA_030589055.1 Candidatus Bathyarchaeota archaeon
TTTTCCTTTCTTGAACGTTGGCTCAAATATCCGAAATGGTGGAGACATTTCTGTTCCTTCAGAGAAGGCTGTCGAGCGGGCTTTTTCAAAGGCTGTGCTTTTTCCTCTTCAATTCCACTTCGTTTTTCCTCTTCAACCTCGAAGTTTTTTTCTGTCAGTGTTTCAGTTAAGCAGTAAGGGCAGGCACAATATGAAGACTCGCCTTTTAAACTTAAATCTTGAACAATTATTGGATTGACAAAAACCCTTCCACATTCTGGGTTTGAACATGTAAAACTCTGACTTTGTGTTTTTGCCTTTGTCTTGTTCATTTTAGGGAATCCCTCTTCTGAGACAATATCAGATTCCGAGTTTATAGTATTAATGAAGCCAAAATAAGTATCCTAACTATAATCAAATAGCAAAAAGTCACGGGGATGCTAGCTGTTCAAGGTCTTCTTCTCCCTCTGCGTAACCAGAGGCTATTAGAACATCTCCAGGTTCTATTTTTGTGTGGGGTTTAGGTCTTACATATTTTCCTCTTCTTCTTATGGCGAGAACCCACATGCCTGTTTCTTTTGGAATGTGGCACTCGCGTAGAGTCTTGTTTGCGAGCGAAGAATTTTCAGTCACTTGTACGTAGGTAACTGATTCTTCAGCTGCTTCTATGGCGAGTTTCAATACTGGATGCGGCTCTATACCCCTCAAAACAACTTCAGCCATTTCTGTAGCGGCATCCGCTATTTTTTCGGTAACTACACCCAGTCTTATAAGCCCTAGAAAATCTTTAGCCTCTTCCGGTTTAAACCCACTTGACAGAACAAGTAGCTCAAAATCAGTATGTAATTCATCCACATGCTCCTCAAGCTTTTGCACGTCTCCAGCTAATTCTTCACTGTTCAACAGCAAGGAAGAATATGCTAAATCCATCATCAATTCGGAAGTATCTTTTAGCTCAACGAAACGTTCAACAATTTCCTCAAACTTTTTTCGGCATTTATCTGACATTTTATCCTTCAGTTTCTGCAGTTTTCCTTCGACAAGCGCTTTGAACTCCTTGACTCCGGAGGGAGCTCCACGAGCGATAAGAATATCTCCGTTTTTGATAGGTTCTGTATCCTTAGGGTCAATTATCCAGTCTTTGTATCGACGAATGGCGATTATATCAACGCCCATTCTCGGTGCCAGATCAAGTTCTCCTATTTGTCTGCCGATAAGTATCGAGCCTTCATTAACTTTGGCTCTCGTTAGGCGTTCTTCAACTTTCTCAAAGACTTGGCTTACTATTGGATGTACTCCGATGTTTTGCGTGACTATTGCTGCTATGTCTGCAGCTGCATCTGAGATTTTGTCAGCGGCGGAGGCAACTTTGGAAACTCCTACTAATGCTTCAGCATCTTTGGCATCTCTTGCTGCTATCATAATTTCCATTTCCAGAAGATAGGTTAATGTGTCCACGCGGTTTTCAAGTTCCAAAACATCTTCGGCAAGTTCTTTGTCATTAAACAATGCCGCTGAATACGCTAAGTCAATCATTAATTCAGAGAGGTTTTTCATCTCTAAAAATAGTTCTCTGACAGATACGGGTTTATATTCTATCTTTTCCAAGCGAGGCATATTACTAGGGTCGCTCCGACTGAGAGAGTATAACGCAAGGAATATTTTAACTCTATCCCTCTTCTCCGATTCACCACATCAGTAGAGTTGCAAGCAGAGCAGTGGAAGTTATGCTATCTGCGAGAACACTTTCGATTGGAATAACGAAATTATCAGGGTCCAACCCTTTCTGAAAAGTCAAAATCGAAACACCATATGATATTAAGATAATAGCAGTGACAGCAATTATGTTTGTTGCTAGTAGAAGAGAAGTAAACCCTAGGAATGTGTATAACGTAAATATGCCATTTATTAATAGCGATAAAGCTGAGAAGAAAACAAAAATTACCATTGACGCAGTCCAAGCACCAAGAATTTGTGTAATGTGATTTCTTATCGCAGAAAAAGAAGGTCTAAGCAAACCTAATGCAAGTTTTGTTGTGGCAGTGGAACCAACAACTGAGCCAACATTCCCTACAGTGGCAATTAAAGCGGGATAAACAGTGTAGATTTCCTTCCTACCCCCCACAATGATCGTTTCATTCATGGTTTTCAAAACAGTTCCTGTGACATTAACAAAAAACGCTACAAACATTACTGTAAAGAAAGACTCCTTTATCGTTTTAATGAATTCTTTATCGTGGATGTTTCGCGGCAAAATATAAAGAATCAAGATTACAGGGAGAAGTGCGACTAGAGCAACAGTGTATTTTCCAAAGGAATCGAAAAAAAAGAACAGGTTAAGTATGACAATGTAAAATATTGTTGAGATTACGTCCATTACAGTAGACATTATTGGATATACAATGACATCCGGGTCTAACCCCTTCTTGAACGCCATGAATGTAACGGTCATCGTAACCAAGGAGAGAGTTATCCCTAAAGTCATAGTTGCTACCACAATCATTAGAATATTGGGAAAGTCCGCGAAGGTTATCCCCCAGAATAAGCTACCAAAGATCACAGAAACTGAACTCATTGCAACGCTCGCTTCTAAAGTCACGACAATAGTGGCCTCAAATAATCTGTAGAAACTCTTGGTGTTTCCAAAAAACTTAGGGTAAATCGTGCCTATGTGCAGTGCTGTGCTTAAGCGTCCACTAAACAAGCCGCTTATCACGCCTTTCGCACTTAAGACTGCAGGATATACTGCAATAGCCCAAGGAAAAAGCGGAGAGCGGAAAATATTGAGTTGAGAAGCAATTATGAAGCCTGCAAGTATTCCACCAATGCCGGAGGAATACGCAATTAAAGCCTCTTTAAATGTTTTAAACAATGCTCTCGGATTTGCAGTATGGATCATTGGCGGGTTACCTCCTTTAGACGAATGCCAATTGAAGAAAAGTGAAATGAAAAAAAGCGTTCAGAACAAGTAAGAAACGTACTTAATTCAAAAGCAATAGAATTTTGAGAGCTTTTCTCCACCGTAAGTTTGGTCGGTGAAACGTTGTTGCTGCCAAAATATAGATTTTTGGCTGATTTCATCTTGTCCGCCCTCTGAACCTCCTTCGCTTTCACCCATCCATAGACACCTCTTCAACAGAGCCTTTCTTAATGAGCCTTCAAGCTCCACCTTCATATTCGCTCCTAAACCCTACAGGGTGATGGGAACCCCTTAAATAAGTTTTCTTGACTCGTATCGACACTCAACTCTAGTGTTGATGGAGCTTTGCCGAACACATAAAGTGGTCAAGATCTATGGCACAACAGCGCAGTTCGACCCTATGGTCAAGGTTAGAACCGCCTGTCTAAAGAGGCTAAGCAAAATTCTCTACAGAATCCGTGAAATGAGGGAGTTGATGACATTTTTGTTATTCCGATACCAGAAACCTTTCAAGATGAACACACCATTCGGCTGGATCTACGTGAGCATTTTATCTAGGATAAGCGTATAACTTAAGTTGGTGACGGTTTTGAACGAATACGTGTACATAGCAACTGTTGGAAAAACACCGGAGAAGGTTTTGATTGGGTTGAGATCACGACTGAACATTGAAAAAGTTTGCCTTGTTGGTAGCAGCGATGGAGAGGTTAAGCAGTGCATGGAGCGTATTAGAAGTTTTTCTGAGAAACTTGGTTACAGCGTTGAAACTGTTGAGGCGGATGCTTTTGATGTGCTCGACGTAGCTACTTGCATTAATAAACTTATTCAACAGAACAAAAACTATGGAGTAGTGGTCAACGTTTCCAGTGGAACTAGAGTGATGACTATCGGCGCCCTCATAGCAGCTTACATGAACAACTCGGAGGCAATCTATGTTCCGCAGCAAGTAACCGAAAAAACTCCACTCTACGTTAACCTCCCGTCTATAAATCAGCTTCTGGACCGGGTGATGTTGCCGAAAAAAGTGTTAATCCGCGAAGGCGATGTGTTACTCAAATTAGTGAAGCGTGTGAAAAAAGATCATCCAACCCTCAACACAGAAACACTACAGCTATACATCAAAAATATGCTTCAAAACAAGTTTGAGTTTGACGCGTGGGACACCCGTTTCGAACGTTATCCACGCCTTATTCGTATTCATGAAAAAACAGAAACGAAAGTGATACGTGAAGACCTTGGATCGTACCAGATGGTTATGCACTTCGACGCTAGATGCAGCCGCTGCAAGTCATGGTTTGCTTTTCCACTAAAGATGAGCATAGGATATCTCCCCATGACTGCAATCCTTAGTCAAGGCAAAACACCCCCAACCCCGCACTCAGCGCCTCCACCTTTCAACTCTAAAGAATATGTGAGCCTAATGCTTCAAAAACGCCAAGACTTCTACTGTCCCCGATGCACTTTACTGCTGGGACTACGTAACGTGGTTGATCGCCTAAAGAAATCACAAATGATAGTATAACCGGCTCTGAATGTGAGGCGCTAAAGTTTTCATTTAACTATCTGAAGAGTACATTTTGCAAAATTAGCGGAAGAAGTGTCACTGTGGCTGGATACCATAAGCATGATCAAACTTTTACTCTGGTAACCTGTAGAGGGCTTTTCATTTTTTCTTATAGATTACGTGGATGAGAACACCCAGGCCCAAAACGAATGTTCCGAACAACACAGCGTTCAAATCAAATTGGGTTACCATAAGCGCACAGGAAATCAAGCCCAAGAAAGCTGTTATTGGAAAATTTCCGATGTTAATAGGCACCTTAAACGGTCTCTTCAACTCTGGTTTTTTGTATCTTAACCATATTAATGAAAGATTGACAAGTGCAAATGTGATGAAGACTCCAAGGCTTGTTATGCTTGCAACCAGCTTTATATCACCAAACAAGACAAAGAACATGGAGAAAATCATTATGCAAAGTATAGCAATCCAGGGAGCTCTTGTTTTAAAGTGAACTTTTGAAAGGATTGGAGGTAGAGCACCGTCTTTAGCCATTCCATAGATCATTCTGGACCCAACTATTGAAATTACCAAAACAGTGTTTGCTGTCGCAAAAAGAGCGATGTATGACATTACCGAAAATGCGTTAGCACCCATAACTGTTGAGGCCGCATAAGCTAGAGGGGCGCTGGAGGCCGCTAATTCTTTCCAACCAGCTAAACTAACCACTGACAATGCCACAAGGACGTAGAACACGGCAGTGATGGCTACCGAAAGAATTAATGCTCTTGGCAAAGTCTTTTCAGGATTTTTTGTTTCCTCCGCGATGTTTACAATGTCTTCGAATCCTAGATAGGCAAAGAACATCAACGCTGCGGCTGCGAAAATACCGGGAACACTGGGAGTTTCAAAGTAGTTAACCTCGCCGAATCTACTCACTCCCAGGAATATTATCAAAAGCAGGCCCGCTATCTCCACTGCGGTAAACAAAATGTTCACCCGTGATGATTCTTCGATTCCACAGAAATTTAAGAACGAAAGCAGCACAATTAGAATCAAGGCTGTAAAGATAATTGGGTGATCGAAAAGAGCTTTGAAATAGCTGGCAAAACCAAGTGCCACCGTTGACGCCGACACAGTACCTGTGAAGATTATCAGCCACCCGGTTAAAAACGCCAACAACTCATTCTTGAACGCTCTTTTAACATAGACATACTCGGCTGCAGCTTTCGGAAACATCGCTGAAAGCTCTGCGTAGCTTAGTCCGGTGAAAGAACTGATTAAAGCGCCGATAATAAACGATATCCATACGGAATTACCAGCAAGACCAGCGGCTGGTCCGATCAGGGCGTATATTCCTGCGCCCAGAATTATGCCAACACCGTAAGCAACAGCTCCAAAAAGGCCTACATGTCTCTTTAGCGCCATATTTCTTTCCCACAGCATTTCTTAGGTTGTCAATTTATTAAGCTTTCATAGAATAAGCGGTTCTTCTTGAAAGCTCCTAACAATGAAAGTCTCAATTACGCAGTTTTCCCAGTTGTTCAGTGAGTAAACGTTAGCAAACTTATTAATCAACTGTTTTAAGCGGTTTTCGAACGTTTTAGAAAAATTAAAACCTAATTCACGCGTTTTTTTGATTGATTCTCTGTCTAAGATGAGACGGCGCTCTGTTTCTCGCTCATTTCGCATTTGCACCCACTTGTGTGCGAAGTAAGATAGGTTCTTTCTTATAACTCTGATGCTGCACGCGCTTTCCTTTAGATCAATTCGACTCATGCATCAGTCCCAATCTTTTTCTTTTTGAATTCTGGCGCAAGAAGCGGGAATTACTATTCTGATTGTTGGAGATAATTAGGAGAAATAGCGTGCGAGAAAAGATTGCACCAATCTACAGGACAGCGCCCTTTACATCCGTCACCATAAGCGCGCGCGCTAACGTGTTGCTTTCTCAAGGTCTTTCACGGAATTGATGATTTTCTCCTTGGATTTAGGCAGTAGATCGCTACGGACTCCTCCTATTGTGTTAGCTGAGTGTTGAACACGATTGCCAGTTATTTCTTCAAATAGATCCATCACTCTTTCTCGAGCACGCAACGCAAACATGAAAAGAGTGTCGAATCTGATTTCATGCGCCATTACTCCAAGCCAGAGCATATGGCTGTGTATTCGCTCCAGTTCCGCTATCAACGTTCGAAGATACAGAGCTCGTTCAGATGGGTGGATGTCTCCAATTTCTTCAATGGCTTGGACGAAGCATGTTGCATGACTGTGGGAACAAATTCCACAAATTCGTTCTACGCGCGCTATGCCGTAGAACCGCGCCGCCCTCGCAAGCGTCCCACGCTTTGGGCATCGCCTTATCTGCCCTCTACGAAGTATTTCACCCTCATACGTGCGCCTAGAAAGTCCTTATTTTCGTTGCCATTTTTCTCCTCCCTTCAACTCCATCAATATTTAATTGGAATTTTCTTATCAATATAAATATTTAAATTAAGGTTGTCAGATATAAGCTCAAACGCGTGACAGGGTGGTTTAAGGTAAATGATATATCCTCTCATCTTTTTGGCACTCGGTTTAGTGGGGCTTTTGCTTGGCTCCAGATTAGCTGTAGGTGGTTTCGAGAACATGGCTCGCCACTTTGGGATTTCGCACCTGTTCATCGGGTTAACAGTTGTAGCCATAGGAACCTCTCTGCCCGAAATAGCGGTCAGCGTGATAGGAGCCATAGACATACTTATGGGAGCCGACGTGTCTGCTGTTTCCGGTATCGTGATCGGCAACAAAATCGGCTCCTATATCAATCAACTCACTGTAATTATGGGCATCGTGGGGTTTTTTGGATTGCTGTCCATAACCAAACGGGAGCTGAAGAGGGAGGGAACAATGCTAATTCTGTCTATACTTCTCTTTTCTTTAGTCTCTCTGGACTTGAAAATAACGCCTCTGGAAGGAGTCATTGTCACAGTCGCTTATCTGCTATACTTCATTTACCTAGTCAAGCAGGAGGCCCCCTCCAAGTCA
>JAUUWK010000077.1 GCA_030589055.1 Candidatus Bathyarchaeota archaeon
CTTCTACACTGGACCTTATCAGAACGAAACTGGCAGTGACGGAATAGGAGACACCCCATACGTTTTTAACGAGAACAATCAAGACCATTATCCGCTTGTAACACATAACATAAACATAACGGACGTCGCACCTTCTAAAACCGTAGTTGGAGAGGGACTCTCCCTGAACGTCAGCGTCACCGTAGAGGATCAAGGCGACTATGCAGAAACCTTCAACGTAACCACCTACGCCAACACAACAGTCATCAACACCCTTGCCAGCATCACATTAGCCAGCAATGACTCAACCACGTTAACCTTCCCCTGGAACACCACAGGCTACGTCAAAGGCAACTACATCATAAGCGCCTACGCAACCGCAGTCCCAGGTGAAACAAGTTTAGCTGACAACAACTTCACAGACGGACGAGTCACCATTGCTATGGTCGGCGACATAACAGGCCCCGAAGGTTACCCAGACGACAAAGTTGACATACGAGACATAGGATCAGTTGCCCGGCTTTTCGGAACAGAAAACCCAGACCCAAAGTACGATCCCAACTGCGACATTGTATATGACAAGAAAATCGACATAAAAGACATAGCCCTAGCCGCCATACACTACGGAGAAACTGAACAATAAAGCCGCAACTTTCTATTCAGACAAAATATAGGATTTAACCTGAAAGCTTTTAACGGTTTGCCCATTCACTTTCACTGTATAGACATTCTGTATTAACAAAACATATATACGTAGGGGGGGTCAAATCGTTTTCACGCCTGAAAAGGACTCGGAAAAAACCGGGTGGAAGGGAGGGTATAGTTTATTGTTTAAGGTTTTCATCGGCGAGTTTACGGTAAAGGTCGCAGCGACCTTAGAGGAAGCATGTAAACTGCTTGAGGTAGGCTTTGAATAAGTCACATATTTGGATGGCAAGAAACTCTTTTGGAAGCGGAAATAAGAAAATTGTTCAGTGTAGCAAAAAATACGCTAGTTGAAACGCACTTGGGGCAAAAATGCACATTTTGCTTCTTGAACCTGGTCTTATGAACAGTTCAGCATCCTTCGCATTTATTTCTTTGTTCAAAAACTGAATCAACCGTAACGTATGTGGTCTTTCTCTTATTGGAATTGGCAGTTTTTGTGAGTGGTTAAGGAAGCATGGTAAAGATTGAACATGCATATAACTTATTAAGACTCCCGACTCAATATATCAAGGCTTCACAGCACACTCTAGGTGAAAGACAATCACATAATAACGGTGAAGAAAATGCCCAAAGCTTCCAAAACAGTACAAAAATCAGAAGTAGGCATACTCATAAGAGAAAGAGGTAGAAAACCAGCCGTTTTCAGAGAAGCCTATCCTATACAAGAACCTTATGTATACGCAGCAATAGTCAAAGACCCGAAAACACAAAAAATAATGTACGAAATCATAGAACCGACACTGCAAAAAGATGAGAAAGAACGACTAAAGGAAGTAAAGACATTTTTAATGGAAGAAGTAGACGTAAACCTGAAAGAAATAGAAACCAAGGAGAAAGCAGAAAACTATCTAAAAGAAAAAACAAAGGAAATAATCAAAAAATACCGCATAAAAGTTCCACCTGAGGCAGTTGACAAACTCATATATTACATAATACGCGATTTCATAGGATACGCAAAAATAGACGCTTTAATGAAGGATCATCTAATAGAAGACATATCGGCAGACGGCGTAAACATACCAATTTACGTTTGGCATAGAATGTACGAGTCACTACCAACAAACATAATATTCGAAGATGAAGCTGAGCTAGACTCCTTCATAATTCGACTGGCATACTTAGCAGAAAAAAACATCTCTATAGCATCCCCAATTTTAGATGCATCGCTCCCAGATGGAAGCCGAATACAATTGACCTATGGGAGTGAAATCACCAAAAGAGGTTCAACATTTACAATTCGACGCTTCAAAGTTGACCCATTGACAATCTCAGATCTAATAGCATTCAACACCATATCTTCTGAGATAGCAGCATACTTGTGGTACATTATTGAAAACAGAGCCTCAGTTATTGTTGCCGGCGGCGTTGCGGCTGGAAAAACAACAATGTTAAACTGCCTATCAATGTTCATAAAGCCTGAAATGAAGATCGTGAGCGTAGAAGACACGCATGAGCTTAACCTCCCACATGAGAACTGGATACCATCAGTTGTGAGATTAGGCTTTGGGCATGAAGATAAAAAGAGCGGAAGCATAACCCTCTTTGATCTATTGAAGGCTGCCGTTAGACAGAGACCAGACTACATTATTGTTGGTGAAGTCCGCGGGGAAGAAGCCTACACGCTTTTCCAAGCAATGGCAACAGGTCATCTTGGAATGAGCACTCTACACGCGGAATCGGTTGAAGCTGTTATGAACCGTTTGGAATCAGAACCGATGAACATTCCGAAACCGCTCGTGTCAATGATAGACGTCATAATGATTATCGCAAGAACGGAAAAAGAGGGAAAACCAGCGAGAAGAACAATCACAACGACAGAAGTTTTGAAGCTTGACCGAGAGACGAAGAGAATACCAACCGAGGAGGTTTTCAGCTGGAATCCGAGAGAGGACAAGTTCATCTTTTCTGGCAGTAGCAGCCTTTTAGAGAGACACATGAAAAAAATGGGTGTAACTAAAGAAAAAGTAAAAAGTGAACTACGTCGTAGAAAAACCGTTCTAGAATGGATGGTTCACAAGGGCATCCGACGTTACACTGACGTTGCAAACCTGATACGAGAATACTACACTAACCCGAAACGCGTTTACCAAAAAGCCAGAGTTGGGCTGAAATGAAAAACGACAAAATCCAAGAAAGAATCAAGAGTGTTTTCAAACAATTCAAGACAAGACTTAAGCCAAAAGCATCACAAGAAACATTTAAACTTGAAAAACCTCACTCCATAGCTTATCAACTTATTGGAGAAAAAACCAGTCGTGTTCTGCCGCTTTTCAGCGATCTGAACTCAAACCTGCAACGGTCTAGACTGAAAATCAATTTCAAGGCTTACGTTAGTTTAACAATTTTTACCACAATCTTGATTTCACTTGTTGCAATGATTCTTATTCCATGCTTAGCTGCTCTTCTTTTTAAAGTATCACTTTTTCCTGCAGTCTTGTTTGGTGTTGGCGGAAGCCTCTTCGCAGGGGCATTCTCAATAATCGGGTTTTACGCCTACCCAATTTATCGCGCTGACAAACTTAAAAGAGAGGTAGAGGATGAGTTGCCATTTACAACTGGTTACATGGCGATTCTTGCGAGCGCCGGTGTTTCCCCAGAAAAAATTTTCCACTCAATTTCAAGTCTCAGCGTGCCTTTGACTATCTCTGAAGAAGCAAAAGATGTTGTCAGAGATGTGAATCTCTTCGGTTTGGACATAATCTCTGCTTTGGAGAAAGCCTCGAAGCGAACTCCCTCCGAGAGGTTCCGTGAAATGCTAGAGGGGTTCATTTCAACAATTCATTCAGGTGGAAATCTGGCGGCTTACCTACGTGAAAAGTCTGGGCAGTACATGAAACTGAAGAGAATAAGCCTACACAAGTTTTCTGACACGTTATCCATGTTATCAGAGTTCTACGTGTCTTTGCTTGTCACAGGACCTTTGCTTCTTGTTATCATGCTCGCGGTCATGGTTATGCTTGGGGGCGGCAGCTTAGGTATGCTAAGCCCAGACCTTCTACTCAGCATACTCACTTATCTTGGAATTCCAGCTGGTTCTATAGTATTTCTGATAATTTTGGATGCTATCTCGCCTAAATGGTAGTGAAGATGCCAAAAATTGAGAAACGTGCCAAGAAAATCGCGTGGATTGCCTCAGCATCCTTAGCTGTAGCTATGATTTTGTTTGCTTACTTCATGTTTTGGGAAACCACAGTATTTGACGAGTTTGTTTTCTTTGCTGTTATGGTTGCTGTATTCCCTCCAACAGTCTTAAACTACGTAGATTACAAGTGGAGAAAAGCCGTGGACGAGCATCTACCAGACCTTTTCAGAAGTATGGTTCAAGCCCAAGAGACTGGTATGACCCTTCCCCAAGCCTTAGAAGAAGTCTCTAAGAGTGATTACTGTCCACTTACAGCTGAACTTAAAAAAATGACTGCACAGATTTCCTGGGGAAGAACTTTTGACGAGGCTCTTCTAGCCTT
>JAUUWK010000039.1 GCA_030589055.1 Candidatus Bathyarchaeota archaeon
CTGGTAGAAAGAATCGAGGTTTTGGGGACCTCCTTCGAGGAGTTCAAAGAAGAAATCCGTCACGCATTGAAAAGCCCGAAGAAAATGAACCGACTAGCATGACATCTCACGTTTCACACCAACACATGCATTCAGGCTCAACCACCTATTTCCGTTTGCCACGGTTTTTCTTGACTAGTTTTCATTTGTCTTTACCCAGATCTTTCAGCTTCTTCATCCATGTACCTCTAACATGCAAGGCTCCAACCCAGGCTCAACGACTGCTCCTATGCCAACAGCTTTACGCTTCTTTTTCTTACGAGACATATTGGTTCATTTATTATATTAAGAACAACAATATAGAAAAACCTTGATGAATAGAACTCGTTACTGTAACCTTTTTTGCCCTAGACCCGTAAGTTTCCAGACTGATGGTCTGATCCCTTTCCGTTGGACTAAGTCCCTAGTCTCCAAAAGCTTCAGGTGATGTATAACAACCCTATAATTTAGTCCCGCCTGTTTTGCGATAGTTTTAGCATTGGCGGAAATTTTCGTCAAAGTATCTAATACACGAGTTCTAGCCCGCAAACCAAGTTTTACATTTCTAAAATCAGTTAAGTAAGCATTAGGATGATAGACTTCTTTGACCATATGCACCAAAAATCAGTATGTACCTATAAGTAGAAAAGGTTTCACCTCTTAGACAAAATCTACTAGACTAATTTGTTTCGGCTTTCTACTATCAAACAAAGCATTAATCTCCTCCCTCACAAGCAGGATCCTCTGAGCATAATACTGTGGCAACCCATACTTTTCAATCAAATGCTGCGCCACATCCAAGTACTTTTCAATACCGCCTCGATAGACGGTTAAAGTTAAGGCTCCACCACACGCTGGACATTTACCACGAAGCGGCAAACGCCGAAAACGCCGATTACAGGACTTACACCTAAACCCCTGTGTTGAAAAAGCCCGAAGATTCCCAGCAATATCCCGAATAAAATGAGTGGTTAAAACCTTCAAGGCTACCTCTTTGGCATCAACAGCCTTAATCTTCTCAGCCAACTCAAGCTGACTATTCAGCTTCTCAATCATCGTCTTAAGCCGCTTATAAGAACTCTCAGAATTCCCAGCGTTAACGTTTGAAACAGGCGTCGTGTAACTAAAACCTTCAAACTGCATCTCAGTACCGAGCCTACACTCAATCAAGTCTATGAGACGACTAACATCTTTCACCTCCGCGTTCTGCCAAGTCTTTTCATAAAACTCAACAGGATAAGCACAAGCGACATCAACATCATGCGCCTGCCTCTGCACCTCTTGCGTATTAACAACCGGAATCAAAAGCAATGGAGCATCCATTATCCCCCCTATTCGTGCAGGCAAATACTCACGAGAAAAATTAAGCAAAGTGTCCAACGCAAGCATCACTGCATCTTCGTCACCGTCGCAGTCCCTCCGCTTGGCTGAATGCCAAACTGGATGCGCATAACAAACGCTCAAACTTGTGAAGCCTACGATGCGTCCTAAGATACCCACACAAGTGTGAGGAGCCAAACCAACAACCAAACGCCCCACAAGATCTTCTACACCCTTAACATTGTAATAAGACGAAAGCCCATAGACTTTTGCTAGAAGTTCATCAATGAAGTTTGCAATCCGTACAAAATACTCCGCACACCTCCTAGAAATGACGACATCTTGGATTTTAAGTTCACAAATCTGATCTGAGCTCATTAAAGGCGCACCATTAACATCGAATGTATAGCCAAGTTGACTAAGCTTCTCAACTGAGACCTTGACTTCAGAAGGTTTAAAATGGGTTAAAGGAGCATTCGTAGCATCAAAACGAATTGTCCCATCTTTATAGACAGACAAGTCATATTTAGCGCGTAAAACACCTTTTTCAAGAATTTCTGGAGTCTTCGACTCATTAATTAAGCCTTTGACACCCTTTAGAATCCTTGGAACGGAAATGCCTAGGTGACTACATGTGCTTTCTAGAAGCCTTTTAAAGTTGATAACCTGTTTTTCGTATGACTGGGCGGAAGCCTTACAGACTGGGCATATGTCTCCCTTCAAGCTTCTCCCGCATCTGGAACAGACTTTTTCAAGAACGGTTTCGGCACCACACTCTGAGCATTTTATCTTAAAAGTATATGTTTTACAAACTGGGCACTTGCGCTTGACAACTTCCACGAAGACTCGTTCTCGCTTAGCTGCCTTAGCTAAGTTCCTGCGAGAGCCACCAGCCAAACCAACCGGAAAAAGCACATGCACAAGAGGCTTCATCTCACGCCTTCTCGCCTTCTCAGGCCGCCCCATTCGCGCACCCACAAAGGTAGGAGCCTTCTCTCGAACAGTCACACCGGAAAGCATCTTAACTGCTTCTAAAATAGAAGCTGCAGAAGAAAAATCCACATTCGAAGCATTATAACCCAAACAAAATGCAAACGCATGCGCATCATCATTCTCAACAACAATTTTGCCATCTAAAACCTTATGAGGCAAACAGATTGTCTCCAAAGCCTTTTTAGCATTTGCCCCCATCTCCCCAATAATCTTGCAAACAAAACCATCTTCACATCGTACTTCGGAATCAACAAGCCAGTTTTTCAACAGTTCAAGCTCATCAAGTGACGCGAGACCAGACCAGAAAAACGTGAAGAACGGGTGAAGAGGCACATGTAAAGTAAACGATAGAGCTATTGCTTCCTTACTATCAGGCTTGTTGACAAACGGGTTTTCCAAAAAACTTCCTAGCCTTTCCAACGAAATCTTGACAGCCGCAGCTACCTTATTGGAATCTCCATTAAACTTTTTCATCATCGCTTTCTTCAAGTCCTCAACCCACCACTCCTCAACATACCCAGAAGGCACGAGAGGCTTACTACTGTACAAGAAGTCTCCAAAACTGATCAACATGTCACCTAAGAACAGAATTTTCTCAATGCTACCCTTTATCTCACCAAAGTTCTCAACCGAAACCCGGATAACCGAACCATCCCTTAACCTGACGACAGGAGGCTCTATTGTATCAACCGGTACTGCAATGCCACCCTTTCCTGGAAGTTCTAAACGCAATTGGGTGCCTGCAGCTAGAAAATCTTGAAGTACATGCATAGTTGCTGGATGAACGCCCACAGCCGCTAAACCTGTGTTCCGTGCCCTACCATATCTTAGACGAAAACCGCCTCGTCTAGATGGAAACGAAAAGATTGGGCGGCCAGCGATGACATCATTCATGAATCCAGCGGATTTTTTCTCTTTAGATGTTTGGCGGATTTCTTTAAGCCAATCCCATCCTTGAATCCCCAGTTTCTCGATAATCGTCCAAACCTTTGTAGAACGCCCTACAACACCATCGTTTACAACACGTAAGGCTCCACCCCTCACACGATTTGTCTCGATGCGTGGAAGGTTCCGAAAAGAAGAAACCTCTACTGGATCAGACTCCGTACCCGTTACTTCCACGGGCAGCCATTGAATCGCCTTCCGCAACTCCTCATCCGAAACATGATATTGAAAACGGCTTACAGAACGTTCATACAGTCTCATCTCCCCAATGAAACGTGCGATCTCCTCTTCTGTAGGTTTATATCGGTCAAGCCCAAGCAGTCTACGCACAAAATCCACAATCACCAGCGTCAAAGCTTGGTCTGTTCCACCAGCAGAACGTATGGGACCAGCAAAATAAACTGCAAGGTACTTTGTTCGGTCATTGTTGGTTTTAATTCTCACGCGCGCTACTCCCTGTAAGGGTGCGGCGGTGAGTCCTTCTGTGAGAATTGCCAGTGCAGTTCGTACGGCTTGCTCCGCTGCAACCTCAGGTTCCATATGTCCAAATTTGCCGTAGACGATCTCCTCGGCGATTTTAAAGGCTAACTCTTCCCTTGGAAGTTTAGTACTCAATTCTCTGATGCTTTCGGCAACTCCCTTTGGTCCAACAAGCCCTTCTACAAGGTCAGCTAAACCCTTAGCAACATTACATTCAGGCTTAAGTGCTGGGTCAAGCCCCTTTTCCCTAGCTTTTCTACTTACGGCATACAAACCTTCAAGTCTGATTTCCAAACTTCTCACATATTGCTTATATGCATCGCTCATCTCACTGTTCAAGCTCGGCCTCCGCACCCTTCTTTCCCACATAGTTTATTTTGGTTTTCTGACACAAACAAATCAAAAACTGTTATCGCGAGAACTTCTATTCCTTGTGAATTTTACACAAAAAAACAGGGTATACGATTTCTCTTGGGGGCGGCCACTCGCCCTTTCATGTGCTTCTTTCGCTATTTTGCTTCTTTTTTCACTGCATTCTCCGCAGGATTCATGCCTCAAATCAGAGGGCCATCACATACACCGCAGCTTAGTATCAGAACCTCGCCCAAGCCCCTCAATATTGTCCATGCATATTCACGCTCGTCATATTGAGGTTCAAAATCTGGTCAAATATCTTTAGGGGCTTCATTTCCCAAAACTTTCTTTAGTGAATCAAAATATTTTTCGAAGACTGGCAAGGGCTTTACGCCCTGCGACTTCTAATGCCCTCAATAATTTCAGAAACCTTACGTTTAACCTTGGTGTTTTCCACAATATTACCAGTGACAATTATGTCTGCTCCAGCAGACGCCGCGGCCAATGCTTGCCTTCTAGACTTTATGCCCCCGCCAACAATTAGAGGAACGTCAATGGAACACTTGACAACCCGAATCATTTCTGGAGGAACAGGCTTTTTGGCGCCAGAACCTGCCTCCAAATATATGAAATGCATACCCAGATATTGCCCCGCCAGAGCATGAGCCACAGCAAGTTTAGGCTTGTTGTATGGGACCGAGATTGCTTTACCGACAACACCAGCAGTACCGCCGTCACCAACAATAATGTATCCAAGGGGAATAGGCTCTAAACCATATTTTTTGATAAGTGGGGCGCCTAGAACCTGTGCGCCCATTAGGAAGTAGGGGTCAACAGAGTTTAGTAGAGACATAAACCATATGGCATCAGCATGGCGACTTATGCCAGTCACGTTATTCGGAAAGAGAATTGCCGGAATCTTGACAGTGCGCTTAACAGCCCTAATCACATTATCAAGATGTGTTGTTGAAGCAAAGGTTGAGCCACCTATCATTATAGCTGACGTTCCGCTGGATTTCGCTTTGCTAGCAACCCTTGAGGCTTGCGGAGGCGTTACTTTTTCAGGATCTATCAGAGTTATGTGAATAGCGCTTTCAGATTCGATTTTTTCAAGCAGGTATTTTTCAACAGAGCCAACCATGAAAATCAACCTAACTGGTTAACACCTTCTTAGAGCTTCCGTAAACTCTGTCTGTGAACATGCAGTAAATATCAACTGCATCCTGTGCTGGCTTAACTTGAAACTCTTCTTTTATGCCACAACTACCGCAGCTTACAACAGCTTGACTTTCATCTCGAAAAATTTCAACCCTAACTGTCTCCTTTCCACATCTAGGGCAAGAGAAAACTTTCGGCAACCGCTTCTTTGGGATGTGGGTAACTTTCCTTCTTCTTCGCCCCATGTTTCGAATTCCCCTATATCCGTAAGCTCATCCTTTTTAGTATTTACGTTTGTCCTTAAATACTTGCCTAAATACTCATAACAAATGAGGGCTCCATTTGAAATTAAAACCATCCGTTCTGGATTTAAAGTGGACGGAAGTGGAGACAAAAATAAGGCGGTTCATTAAGGACTACGTGGAAAAATCCGAAGCAAAGGGCATAGTTTTAGGATTATCAGGCGGAATAGATAGTTGTACCGTAGCGTCGCTTGCTGCTTTAGCCATAGGCGGAGACAAGACTTTGGGGCTTTTGCTACCAGAACAAGAAACATTTACCACCAAAGATGTTGAACACGCAGAACTCGCCGCTGAAAAATTCGGCTTCAAAACCGAAATGATTGACATTACACCGACATTAAAAGCGTTTTACGATTCAACACCTATCTTTAAAACAACCGATAAACTTTGTAAAGGCAATATAAAAGCACGAACAAGAATGATTTACGTATATTATTATGCTAATAGACTTGGCATGCTCGTTTGCGGCGCTTCAGACAAGTCAGAAACAATGATAGGTTACTTCACAAAATGGGGAGACGTGGCAGCAGATATATCACCGATAATGGATTTATACAAAACGCAGGTTCGAAAATTAGCCCAACACATAGGCTTGCCAAAGGAAATAGTAACAAAACAAGCTTCGCCAGCATTATGGCCCGGACAACTTGCAGAAGAAGAGCTGGGAATAAAATATGAAACACTTGACCTCATCCTTTATGGGCTGGAACGATTCATGAAGACAGAAGAAATAGCGCAACAATTAGGCGCAAAGAAGGAGCTAATAAACAAAATAAAACTCAGGTGGGTATCTATGGAACATAAAAGAAGAATGCCGCTTACAACAAAAATGCAGTATCGAACAGTGGGAGCTGATTTTAGGCTTCCACGCACACTTCATTAGACTACGGAAGGATCTACATGAAAGAAAGAATTAAAGTCGCCCTTGCACAGATAAGCTGCAAACAAGGGGACAAAGCAGAGAATATAAGAAAAATCGAGGACAACGTGATAAAAGCAAAGCAGCAGGGTGCAGAGCTTATTATCTTCCCGGAGTTTTCATTAACAGGCTACACGGTGAGAGACTGCGTTTATGAACTGGCAGAAACAATACCTGGACATTCAACGACTGTTTTGGAAAAATTGGCGAAGAAAACGGGCACATACATTGTGTTTGGCATGCCTGAACTTAGCGAAAAAACGCAAGCAACAATCTATAATGCTGCAGTTCTCGTAGGCCCAGACGGCTTTGTTGGAAAATATCGAAAAATGTATCTTCCAACTCACAGTGTCTTTGAAGAGAAAAGATACTTCCGTCCAGGATGCAAAGCAGGAGTGTTTGATACAAAGCTTGGAAAAATAGGGCTAATCATATGCTATGACATCTTTTTCCCAGAAGTAAGTCGGCTAACACGACTAAAAGGAGCCCAATTAATAGTATGCATTTCTGCTTCGCCGGCAACCCGGCGAACATTCTTTGAAACTTTGACAGCTGCAAGAGCAATCGAAAACACGGCTTTTCTAGCTTACGTGAACCTCGTAGGGATAGAAGACGGATTGCAGTTTTGGGGAGGAAGCAGACTTATTGCACCCAACGGGAAGGTTCTGGTTAAGGCAAAATATGACGAAGAAGATCTTGTCATAGGCGAGATCAACTATGCTGACATAAGACCCATCGAAGCATTTGTCCCAACCTTGAAAGACCTGCGCCCAGAACTGTTCGATGAACTAAGAGAAGCTGCAGAAAGGCTGTAAGGATTTCTTCAACATGGACTCCATAAGAACACTTCGCAACGAAGACGTAGAAACATTAATTATAGCATCCGAAAGGTCACAAACACTTCCGCATTTGCATGAAGTTAAAGGATAACTCAGGTTTGATATGCTAAGAAGCAACTACAGCAAACATCCTACGTGCCTACGTAACCACAAAGATGCATCCGACAATAAAGGCAAAAGAACTTAAGATACGTGTACTGAACGGAAATTTAGCAAAGCAAGGATATGCTATTCATCAACTATTTGAAACTTCCAGAAATACGAAAGAAGGAGAATTAAGAGAGTTTCTTGACAAATCTACCCAGCAGGTTCAACAGCTTTTCCGATGCGATCTAACGCCTCTTCCAACTGCTCATATGCAGCAGCATAAGAAATTCTGATATAGCCCTCACCAGAACTGCCGAAGGCAGAACCGGGAACCACTGTGACATGAGCTTTCTTTACGAGAAATTCTGCGAATTTTTCCGAAGACATGCCGAAGCATTTTATGTTCGGGAAAACGTAGAAAGCTCCTTTCGGAAGTGCACAATCGAAACCTTCGACCTCATTAAGCCTTCTGTAAACCATGTGTCGCCGTCGATCGAACTTTTCAACCATATCCCGAACGCAATCTTGCGGTCCCTTTAATGCGGCTAACGCAACATGCTGCGCCAAGCTGTTTACACAAGCAACAGTATACTGATGCACGAGCCAAATAGAAGAAATAAGCTCTTTCGGTCCATAAACATACCCAACCCTAAGACCAGTCATCGCATAAGTTTTAGAAAAGGAATTAACAATCAGTGTACGCTCACGCATCCCCGGAAAAGTTGAAAGACAATAGTGCATAGCGTTGTCATATAGTATCTTCTCATAAACTTCATCAGAAATCACAATCAAATCACGTTCAACAGAAATCCTCTGCAAAGCAGCAATTTCATCAAAAGAAAGAACCGCACCAGTTGGGTTATTCGGAAAGTTTAGAATCATCACGCGTGATTTATCCGTGATAAGTGACATCACATTATCAATAGATGGTCT
>JAUUWK010000046.1 GCA_030589055.1 Candidatus Bathyarchaeota archaeon
GGCTATCGTTCGAGTTAATGCTGAAAACCATGAAATTAAGGAGTATGAAATACAGCCAAAGGGCGAAGAAACATCCTTTGTTTCCATCTCGCCAAAAATAATCGCAGTAATATTCGGTATTTCCGCCGCTGTTTACGTCGCGTTATACTTCGCTTTTCAAATGTTTGGTTTTTGAAGCTTATTACGTTTCATAATTTCGAATTCATAAATGCTATATAAATTTCTAAAGCATAACTCCACATCACGAAGGGTGAGACCATTTGAAACTTGCCATGGGAGCATTGCTGCTTACTTTCATAACAGCAGTCACTGCAGGGTTTTTCGTCTATCAGTTCATGTCCAATCTCACAGAAAAAATGAAAACGGCTTTTCCAACACAGCCCCTGCAAACGGAATTCAATGTCAATAGCACTTGCATAACCATTTCTGTTAGGAATTTCGCCTCAGTTAACGTCCAAATAATTGAAGCTTACATAAACGGCGAAGAATATGGTCTAACAGAAAAAACAGTTATTTCACCAGGCGATCTAGGCACAATCCACTTACACGGCACTTATGTAGAAGGCGAAACCTACACCATAAAGATTACTTCATCCTTAGGTTCTCCACTCATTCTTGACGTAAAATATGACTGAGAATTTGGTTCCGCTAAAATAAATTTGGAAATTGAAATGCTATTTTTCGGCTTTTATTATTTCTTAGTTTTCTCTGGTGCTTTTTCTTTCTCTTCCTCTTCTATTTCACTCGTGATTTCTTCTATTGGTTTCGGCGGTGGTGTTGTAGCCATTGTCCAGCCTATCCACATTCCTATGCCCATTATAGCGACAAAGGCAATAAGAACTGGAGCCGCTATTACCCAAAAGCGAACCACACTGGGGTCGGTAACCCATCCCATGTCTTTTATCCAGTCAGCTCCGAAAAGCAAAACAACGTAGAAGATGGCTATTATCGCGCATACTATGAATATTATTCCACCTATTCCTTGATCTTTACTTACCATTCAGGCATCACCACATGTAACCCATGTTTACTCCTTTACACCTTTTAAGGTTTACCGTGGTTTTCGACTTGCTAGATGGTTCCCATTTCCCAAGTTGCCAAATATTTTTTCTGTTCATCCGTTAGCTCGTCGATTTTAATCTTCATCGCACTGAGTTTCATTGTTGCTACTGTTTCATCTATCTCTTTTGGCACTGGATAAACTTTCGGCGGCATTTTCTCGTTTTTAGCTAGGTATTCTGCGCAGAGGGCTTGGTTTGCAAAGGACATGTCCATGACCTCTGAAGGATGGCCTTCTGCTGCTGCTAGATTTACAAGTCTACCATCTGCCAAAAGGTATAGCTTTCTTCCATCTGCAAGATTGTATTCGTCTAGATTTTGTCTTATGTTTCTTTTTGATACCGCTAGTTCTTCCAAGTCTTTTATGCCTATTTCTACGTTGAAGTGGCCGCTGTTGGCGAGTATTGCTCCGTTTTTCATTTTCTGCATGTGTTCTTTTCTGATGACGTTTATGTCGCCTGTTGTTGTTACGAATATGTCGCCTGTAGTTGCTGCTTCAGCTGTTGGCATTACACGGAATCCGTTCATTGCAGCTTCAAGTGCTCTAAGCGGGTTTACTTCTGTGACTATTACGTTTGCTCCCATTCCTTTCGCTCTCATAGCTATGCCTCTTCCGCACCATCCGTAACCGCAGACGACGAAGTTTTTGCCTGCTAATAGTATGTTTGTTGCTCTTAGGATTCCATCTATTGTGCTTTGTCCCGTTCCGTAGCGGTTATCAAACAAGTATTTTGTGTAAGCGTCATTTACCGCAATTATTGCATATTTGAGTGCTCCAGTTTTTTCCATGGCTCGTAAGCGCAAGACACCAGTTGTTGTTTCTTCTGTTCCACCCTTAACGTTTTGCAGTGCTTCTGTTCTTTTGCTGTGGATTGTGCCAACAAGGTCAGCACCATCGTCTAGAGTTATAATAGGCCCATGATCTATCACCTTTTCAACACACCAGTAGTATTCCTCAGTTGTTTGGTCTCGCCAAGCATAGACATTGACGTCTTTTTCTGATAGGGCTGCTGCAACATCGTCTTGTGTGGATAAGGGATTAGAGCCACATAACGCAACTTCTGCTCCACCAGCAAGGAGTGTGTCAACAAGCACTGCTGTTTCTTTTGTCACGTGCAGGCATGCACCTAGGGTTATGCCTTCAAATGGTTTTTCCTCACTGAATCTCTTTTGGATTTGGCTTAAAACTGGCATGTGGTTTGATGCCCATTCTGTTTGTAGAAACCCTTTAGAAGCTAAACTTCGATCTTTGACTTTGAAATTCTCCATTTCTTATTCTCCTTTTATGCATTTCAAAATCTTGACTATTTAATGTTACGTGTTAGTCGTTCTAGAAGCCTGTCTTTTGCTTTTGCTGCCATTCCCATAACTTTTCCAATGTTTATTGCTGTTAGCTGTCTATTTTCCATAACAATCTTACCATTTATTACTACTGTGTCAACATCGGCTGATTTTGCTGCATAAACTAGGTGGCTGGTTTCGTTATACAGTGGATAAAGATGTGGCTTCTTGAAATCGATGATTGCCAAGTCTGCTTTTTTGCCAACTTCTATTGAACCTATTTCGTTTTCCCATGAAAGTGCTTTTGCTCCTTCTATGGTTGCCATTTCCAAAACTTGTTGCGCAGGTGTTAGCGTTGGGTTCTTACTTACTCCCTTATGTAAGATGGCGGTTATTTTCATAATTTCGAACATATCTGCTGTGTTGTTTGAGCATGGGCTGTCTGTGCCGAGTGAAACTGTCACGCCTTCCTTAAGCATTTTTGGAACGGGACTTATGCCTGAAGCGAGTTTAAGGTTTGAGATTGGGTTGTGTGAAGCTTTTACCTTTCTGTTTTTCATTATTGCTATGTCTCTGTCCGTTAATGCCACGCAGTGTGCTGCAATTACGTGCCTATCTAAAACGCGTAATGAATCTAGATATCCCATTACTCCAGTTTTCAATTTTGTTTTGAATGCCTTTTGGATTTTTTCTGGTTCGTCGCTGGTTTCTGCAACATGTACGTGCCAAATTACGGGCGCTTTTTCTGAGCCGTATTTCTGGGTTAGTTCTTCTCTGATTTCCTTTAGTTCCCTCATGTATTCTGAGTCAACGGTGTATGGTGAGTGAGGGTCTACGCTTACGCGGATTAATCCGTCGGCTTTGTTGTGCCAGTTTTTTGCCAAGTTTTCTAGTGCTTTTTTGTCTTCTTTTTTTCTCCATGAGAAGCATACGTGGCCTATTACTCCTCTTAGGCTTGCGTCTGCGAATGCTTTTGCTTCGTTTTCTTCTGCTGTGTAATGGTACATAGTGTTGACCGTTGTTGTTCCGCCCATTATGGATTCTACGGCTGTTAGTAGGGCTCCGACGTAAATGTCGTGTGGGGTCATATGTTTTTCTATTCGCCATATCCATTTTTCCAACCACTCTTCGAGTGGTAAATCATCTGCGTATCCTCTCAGCAGGCTCATTGCAGCGTGTTGATGCGTGTTTATGAGGCCTGGTATGATTACTTTGCCTTTTGCATCTACTTTTTTGTAGCCTCTTCTGTACTTTCTTTTTAGGTCGCGGCTTTTTCCTACTTCAGTTATTGTTTTGTTTTCTATTGCGATTGCTCCTTGTCGAATTGTTTTTCTGTTGTGCATTGTGATTATGGTTCCGTTTTGAATGAGAATGTTCATTCTTGCTCGCTTCTTTTTTTGTTGTAACGGTTGCTTATCAGTAGTGTCGCGCCTGCCGTGAAGAATATGGCTTCAAAGAATTCGTGGTGCAATATGTCGCTTGGATCTGCTATTCTTTGCCAGAAGACGTAATGATGCAATATGATGAGTAAGCCGATTATTATGAGTGTTACGCTTATGGTTTCTGGTTTTTCCATTTGTGCTCTCCTCTTATTCTGGTTGTTTATTGCCTTGTGTCCATTATCTTTTTAACTTAACTCATTATTACTTTTGTTTAGGGGTCGTTAATTCCTTGTTGAAATTGAGTGTTGAGCAGTTAGAAAAATACCTCTTCTCTGTTTACAAGGCACCAGTGAAGGTTTCTCGTTTCTTTCCGTTGGACATGGAGAAGAAGGTAATGGCTGGAAGGGATTTGAAGGGATTTGGTTATGGTATTCCTTACGTTATTGAGTTTAGCGTTGGTGGTTCATCTAAACGGGTTGTTTTGGAAACCATGCGGTCTGAGGGTTTTGGGCATGACCATTTTTCTGATCGTGCTAAGATTCTGCTTTGGCAGCATTCAGTCTTTGATAAGCTGCCTCGGCACGTGCGTTCGGTTGATGTGGGAGCTTTCACGTTGGATGGTGAGGGTTTAAAGTCTTTGGGTGATTGTGGCGAATTTTTTATTGTTACTGAGTTTGTGGATGGTGGGCTTTATCATGTTGATTTGGATCGTATCAAGGAGACTGGACAGTTGAACGAGCTAGATGAGCAGCGTTGTCTAGCTTTGTCTGATTATCTTGTTGATATTCATGGGGTTAGGCGTGAGGCGCCGCGGTTTTATGTGAGGCGTGCACGGGAGCTTATTGGGCATGGCGAATGCATTATGGGGTTGTTGGATAGTTATCCGGGCGGGCTTGATTTTGTTAGTGAGTCATATTTGATTGATGTTGAACGGGATTGTACTGTTTGGCGTTGGCGTCTTAAGCGTAAGGCTCATCGTCTTAGTCAGATTCATGGGGATTTTCATCCGTGGAATGTGCTCTTTCGTGAAGGCGTTGATTTTACGGTTTTGGACCGTAGTCGCGGTGAGTGGGGTGAGCCTGCTGATGATGTTGCTGCAATGACCATTAATTATGTCTTTTATTCTTTGCAGAAATATGGCGAGTTGGCTGGAGTTTTTGAGCGTTTGTTCAGGGTTTTCTGGGAGAACTATTTGCATAAGACTAGTGATCGGGAGATTTTAGAGGTTGTCCAGCCGTTTTATGCTTGGCGTGGGTTAGTTGTGGCTTCGCCCATTTGGTATCCTGACCTTAAGAGGGACGTTCGTGTTAAGCTTCTGAATTTTGTGAAAAATGTTTTGCGGTTTGAACGGTTCAATTTGGAGCGTGTGAACTCTTATCTCAGAGAAGCTTAGGTTTCCCATGGGTAGCGTATGTCTGCGTAGACTACGCTGCGTTTGGCTCTTTCTTCTTGTTCTTTAACCCATTTTTCTAAGCCGATTTTTTGCAGGCGCTTTCCATCTTGGATTATTATGGGATAGTGTTCTGCCAGATCTTGGATAAGGGTGCATGCGTATTCTTCGCACTGTGAGCAGATTTCTATGCTTTTTTGCTTGGCGCATTGACGGATTTTGCAGTCTGGTGGTCCTCCGCCTGTTCTGCACGTACAGTTTAAGTCGACTAGTTTTTGGAGGAATTTCCAGAATGTTGGAAACGGCTTTTTCATTTCAGGTATGTATTGATACCAGTTGTCCATGCCTTCTTCGCAGAGGCTTTTTTGTAGTTGGTGTGCTTGTTGTGGTATGCGGTTGCGGTGGGCGCATAACCCGCAGTACAGTCCACAGTAGGCTACATGGCGAAGTAGGTTTTGGTTTGCCATGGATATAGCCTTGAAGGCTAAAGGATATATAGGTTTTTGAGGTAAGTTGTTGTTTGTGGTGATTTCGTTTGGATGCTGAATCTGCTCAAGATTTGAGGAGAATGCTCAGGGAAATAGGCTATTCGGTTGGTGCTGTTGAAGAAATTTTAAAATGGTATACGCCGAAGAATTTCGATTAGATGAACTATTGTGAAGGGCGTTTATATTCTGGTGATCTCGGTTAGCAAAGATGTTACGGTGAAGGTAGCCGCTTTAGGCGACGTAAATTTTGAGGAGGGCTCGTATGCCTATGTGGGTTCTGCTCAGCAGGGCTTAGAAAAACGGGTGAAGCGGCATCTTAGAAAGGCTAAACGGAAGTTTTGGCATGTTGACTATCTGCTTGATGACGATGCTGTAAGGGTTCTGAAGGTTTTCTACAAGGAGGCGACCAAGTCTGAGGAGTGCAGGCTTGCAACAAAGCTGGGTGAGAGAGGTATTCCAATCGCGGATTTTGGTTGTTCCGATTGCAAGTGCATAAGTCACCTGTTCAGGGTGGATGATTACAGTTTCTTGAGAAGTTCTATGTCTGAAATGCAGTTGTAATAGGCTGTAACTCTTGGTCCGTGCGCTGTTCATTTCTGCGATTCAAACCCTTGTTGTTGTCGGCAATCCGGAGACTTTCAAGATTTGGCTTTGATATTCGAGGACATGAAGGAGCAGAGACTCTTTACAGTGTTGAAGAATCCTAGGTTAAGCGACACAGAAATGGCTGAGCGTTTAGGGTCTTCGCAGCCAACCATCACCAGAACGAGAAATCAGCTTGAAAAAGAAGGCAATATTAAATCTTACACGATCGTCCCTGACTTCGTGAAACTGGGCTACCAGATCTTAGCGTTTACCTTCATAAAAATGAAGTCTTACCCAAGTGTGGAGGAAACTGGAAAAACAGCTAGGCTCGCCACAGAATGGGTAGGCAAACATCACAACATCATTTTTACTGCGTTACCATGAAATTCTGAGAAAAACCTCTGAAAATGAGGCTTGCGTTAGAAAGTTGCTGATTGGAATATGTCTTGGGGTTGAAGTATTTCTCTGTGCCTTACTATTTCTTTGAAGTCTACGTAGCCTCCGCCGACTATCTTTAGTTTAGACATGATTGTGTAGTTTTTGATTTGTATAACGTTGTAGGAGTTCAGGAAGAATCCTCGGAGTTTTTCGCATGAAGCGCTTCCG
The DNA here is from genome assembly GCA_030589055.1 of Candidatus Bathyarchaeota archaeon. Taxonomy (GTDB): domain Archaea; phylum Thermoproteota; class Bathyarchaeia; order Bathyarchaeales; family Bathycorpusculaceae; genus SOJA01. The sequence continues at coordinate 6,792 of JAUUWK010000046.1, forward strand.
GCGTGGACTACTTGCATGTTTTCTATTTGCCATTTCCATGGTCTGTGGCGGTGTCCACATAGGACTAGGTTTGCTTGGGTTTTTGTTAGGCTTCTTAGGACGTCGCCTGCATCTATGATGGTGATTTGGTCTGCTCCTGTATCTGGCACTGGGATTATGTGGTGGTGGATTGCCACGATTTTTGTGTGGTTTTTGTATTTTTTTAGGGTGTTTTCTAGCCATAGGTTTTGTCTGTGTCCTACTTCGCCGTCGTCTCTGTCTGGCCTTGCACTGCTTAACACTATTATTACTGTGTTGTCGATTTCTGTGATTTGGTTAAAGGGAAAATATTGTCTGAAGAGCAGGTATCCGGTGGCACGGTAGTCGTGGTTTCCGCTCACGTATATGATGTTTTTAGGTTTTAGTTGTTTGAGTTCTCCTGCTGCTTGTTTAAATTGAGATTGTATACCATCTTCTGTCAGATCACCGGTAATGACTACAGCGTCTGGCGACATGGCGTTAATTTCCTTTATGGCAGTGCGGAAAGTTTCCTGGTTGAACATGGGTCCGCAGTGAATGTCCGAAATCTGAACAAGCAACATGATTTTTCACGCTTCTCAAACCAAAGCAAAACAACAACTAATAAACATTATGGAAAAGGGTGCTGTCAAGTTGATGGTTGCTTGAAGAGGCTGTAAAAAATCGGTTGCTGTAAAAAAGCGGTTGATAGTTTTTACGAAGAG
>JAUUWK010000041.1 GCA_030589055.1 Candidatus Bathyarchaeota archaeon
ACCTTTTGCGTCTTGAGTTAAACCTTGAAACAAGAACGCCCTGTAGGGTGCTTCTGCTTTTCCAGTTAGTACGACATGTTCCAGCAGTAGCGAGTTTGCCCATCCTCTAGTTTGATCTATCCCCTCTGTTAGAAAGTCAACCGGCACATACTTCTCGAATTCTTCATCTGTAAACCTACCATATGGTGAGGCTCCACTGTTATGCCAAGTGTCCAGCACAAACGGTTCCCTATGCATTAAACCCTCACATTTCTCGCATTTGAGAGTGACACGATCTACCCAAGGCTTATGTAACTCAAAATTTCCCCGTGGCTTTTCTATAGCCCTTTCTATGAGTTCTTCTTTGCTTGCTACAAACGTTTTTTCCCCGCATTCATCGCAAACCCAGATCGGCAATGGGGCTCCCCAAACACGTTCTCTTGATATGCACCATGGCTTTCTCTCCCTCAAGAAGGAGAGAAAACGGTTCTTTGGACCTTCGAAGAAATATTCAACTTTTTCCGCGGCTTCAACAACTTTATCATTTATCTTATCTGTTCTCAGAAAGTATTCTCTTCTAGCAAGCCAAATCAGCTTGTGATGAGAACGCCAACAGGTTGGATACTCATGCCTTATGATTTCAACCGAGACAAGTAAACCTCTTTTGCGAAGTTCCTCAACAACCATTGCGTCTGCGTCTCTTGCAAATAAACCGTTGAAGACCCCAGCTTCACTTGTGAATTTAACCTCATCGTCGAAGGGAACAAAAACCGGGACACCGCGCTTCTGTGCAACAAAAAAGTCTTCTTCACCGTTTCCAGGTGAGAGATGCACGACTCCTGTTGCTGTGTCTACATCCACAAAATCTTCGCAGACAACTTTATGCACTAAAGGATGCTTGTCCAATTCCGCCTGTTTCGGGACTACATCCTTGAAAGGATACTCATATTTTAAGCCTTCAAGGCTCTTTCCCATGAGTGTTTCTGCTATTTCATAGTTTTCTATGTCCAGCTCTAGCATGACTGGTTCGACGCGTTGCTTGACGATAATCCATTTCTCGTTGCCGACTTTCACTTTTGCGTATTCGGCTTCTGGATGAACGGCCATCATCATGTCTGTGATAAGTGTGAAGGGCATGGTCGTCCACACGAGGAAGAACTCGTCTTGGCTGTCAGCAGCTTTAAACTTGAAGTAAAGCGAGGGATCTTCGACTTCTCTGTACGAGTCTTCGTAGCCTACTTCTGCGTTGCTTAGACTTGTTTGGCATCCGGGGCAGTAAGCCACAACATAGTAGCCTTCCTCTAGTAATCCTTGCTCCCATGCGCGTTTTAGATATTGCCATTCCCTTTCGATGTAGCTGTCCAGATAAGTCCAGTAAGCCTTATCTTGGTTAATGAAGACTCCAAGCTTCTTGTCCGCTTCAACCCATTCCTTATGATACTTCATAATTGCTTTCTTACACTCTTCTATAAATCGTTCCTCGCCAACCTTTTCAAGAAGTTCCCGCTTGTTCTTTACACCTAATTTTGTTTCAACCTCAAGCTCAACTGGTAAACCTTGACAGTCCCATCCAGCCCAGAAAGGCACAAGATAACCCTGCATCGTTTTCCAACGGTAGCGAAGATCCTTCATTACTCGGCCTCTGACATGTCCAACATGCGGTATGCCGTTCAACGTTGGTGGTCCCTCAACCCAGCCTGAAAAACCTACGTTATTTCTCTCTCTAAATTCCACTAGCTTCTCTTTTGTCTTGTTTCTCTCCCAGAATTCACGAATTTCTCTTTCAAGTTCAAGCGGGCGATAACTCATCGTAAGCCATTTTCCAGAATCAGCTTTGAATTTCGCGGTCACCTTTCAACCCAAATACCCGCAAATACACCAAAATAACAAAACAAACATATAACCTTTTTGAATCATTAGTTACCTTTTCCGACACGAATTGCAAGAGTATTCAGGTTATTTTTGCTATCCCCCAGACTTATTGTAATGATTTCCTTTGTTGGCTTCGCCTGTGTAGCGTCTTCTTACAGCCTTGATGTTTGCGTAGCTGAGCCAAGGAACTGCTATGGCTATCCGATTGATTTTGAATGGTTTTACATGTTGGAAACTCTTAGAAAAAGAAGGTTTCAAGTGTCGTCTCCACATTTGGAAGGCATGTCCACTTTGGGTTTTAATTCTCAATAAATATGGTTGTGTCTTCACATGGATACATTTTGAGGATTCGCTACCTTTATCTATAAAGAAGGAATATTGAATTTACTTGAAGGAAAGGGAGAGAAGCGATGACTAAGAAACCCCCATCGAAGGACGAAGCTTTGGAGGCCCTAGATTTCATTATAAACGTCTTGAAGGAGCATGAAAAAGATTTAGATCGGCTGATAAACGATTTGGGCACAATAACCGACAGGTTAGGGGATACTGGCCAGCTGAGCGGAAAAATAGAAAAGGTGGAAGATAGGCTTGCAACTCTGCAGAACGAGATAACAAACCTAATCACTTATTTGTCCACCTCGCATGAAGTCATAACAATACCAGCACAAGTGGCACAAGATGAAAAAGCTCCAATGTCACAAGCTAGAGAAATACGTGGGCCGCCAGTGATTTTGCGTTGTAAACAGTGGGAGGACTTTCAAACCCTGGCTCATCAAGCTCAGACATTATCCTTCCTGTACAAAGAAGCAGAGAAAACCTTCCAAGTAGACGCTTTAAAGAATAATCAAATCATAACCTACAGTGGAGAACCCCCCAAGGAAACTTTTCTCCTAAAGACATGGCTCTCAAAGCAATTGGACATTCCAGACAAGAAGATTTTAGAGGGAATTTTAGCGATAGGTTAATGTTTGTTTCACGTTTGTATGTTCGTGTTATTCAGTAACGCTTTTATAGTACACACGTCTCTTAAGTCTTACGATGTGGTATTGGAGGGCTAAGGTTGAGGGCTAAACCACAACCAGCTACGAATCGGTTTTTCCGTTTTCGAAGCCTTCTCCTTTCTCCTCGATGACGGAATGGCTGCGTGGTTAGCCAAAAAACGATGAAGACCCTCCAACCAGAAACCATAACAGAAAAGTGAAAAAATGACTGAAAACAGAAAGACGATTAAGAAGCTTCGTGAAGAATTCCTACAGTTTGGAAGAACAATGGAGGAGTTGTATCTTCTTAAACTCATTGCTGAAGACCTGAAGTGCTTCAGAAAGATGATAACCCTGAAAAAATACGATTGATTATTCATAACATCTAGTAGAACCTTCAGACAGCTTTCTTGTACCATTGTGGGCCAGCAAAAACGAGAATTTGAGCGAAATTCGTAATTTTTGACACTTTAACCTGAAAGAAAAATATAACTTAGATAAGTCATTACTTTATGTGGCTTAGAGGGGGTCCACAGAAATAGGAAATGTAGAAGTCGCGTGGTTCGATGCTTAAGTTGTATAACACTTTCACAAGAAAGAAAGAGATATTCAAACCGCTGGAGAAGGGAGTTGTAACGATGTACAACTGTGGCTTGACCGTTTATGATTATGCTCATATAGGGAATTTGCGAGCATTTACGTTTGTGGACATCTTGAGGAGATATCTGGAATACAGGGGTTTCGAAGTTAAACAGGTTATGAATTTTACTGATGTTGGACACATGTTTGAGGATGTTGACATAGGGAAAGATAGAATGGAAGCTGCAGTGAAAAGAGAAAGGAAAGACCCTTGGGCTATAGCTGAGTTTTACATTGAAGTCTTTTTGAAGGATTCTCAAGAAATGAATTTCGAAGAGCCTATGGTGAGGCCTAGAGCTACAGATCACATTCAAGAAATGATAGAGTTAATACAGAAACTGATAAAGAAGGGGTATGCCTACGTTGTGAATGGTTCTGTCTATTTTGATGTTGCAAAATTCAAGGATTATGGAAAATTATCTGGCAACACTATAGAAAAATTGAAACTGGGAGCGGGCGGAAGGGTAAAGTTTAATCCAGATAAAAGAAACCAGTTTGATTTTGCCCTCTGGGTAAATGACCCCAAACATGTAATGAATTGGAAATCGCCGTGGTGCGAAAAAGGCTATCCAGGTTGGCATATCGAATGTTCAGTAATGGTTATGAAGTATTTGGGGGAAACAATAGACATACACACTGGCGGAGTTGACAACTTATTTCCTCATCATGAGAATGAAATCGCCCAAAGCGAGACAGCAACAGGTGAAAAATTCGTGCGTTACTGGCTTCACAACGAGCATCTGCTCGTCGAAGGAGAAAGAATGGGTAAAAGCCTAGGCAACTTCTACACTTTAGAGGACTTGCTTGCTAACGGTTATGATTCGAAGGTTATACGCTACTTGCTTATGTCAACGCATTACAGGCAACAGTTAAACTTCACGTTTGAGGGTTTGGATGCTGCGAATAACGGGGTAGACCGTTTAGTCAACCTCATGTACAGACTCATGGATGCTGATGGAAGAGGATGCGGAGAGAAAATAAGCGAGATAATGAATGCTGTGCAGAAACGTTTTGAAGAGGCTATGGATGACGACCTAAACATAAGTGTCGCGTTGGCTGCATTATTCAACTTCGTCAGAGAGGTAAACAAGCTGTTGGATGATGACACGCTCAGTAAAGGAGAGGCTGAAGAAGTCTGCCGACTGATGATGAAGTTTGACAGAGTCCTCGGTGTAATAGGCGAAATCAAACATGAGGAAAAGTTGACTAAAGAGGCTGAGGAATTGATCCGCAAGAGGGAGGAAGCCAGAAAATCCAAGGACTGGGAAAAAGCAGACAAAATCAGGAAACAGCTTAGAAGTATGGGCATAATAATCGAGGATACGCCGCAAGGCGTGAAGTGGAGAATTGAAAAACAGTAGACTACTCGAACCTCGATATCCACAGCCTCAAGTTTCGAAGACTGCTTCTACCATGAAATTTCCATTCATCCGTGACATATTTTTCTCTGCAAAGTTTCTCTGCGAGCTCTCTTTCGTAAAATGTTAATGTACCCTCTGCAAGTTTTGCGTTTAGGGTTTTCTGGAAACCCTTAATTAATGCTTCCTCGGCTTCCTCAATCGAAATGTCTCTCCCTAACTCTTTGTTTACTGAAGTAATCTTACGCTTCGCAACAGCAACAACTTCTATACTTGTTCTAAGCCATGGAACACCGAGAAAAGTGAACATCTTCTCAAAGTCAACATCAACGAGAAGTGTGCCATGCTGCAAAGCAACACCTTTCTTGTGGGATTGTGCACTTCCAGAAATTTTTCTACCTTTAATCATCAAGTTTGGACACGTTCTCGAGCTACCTTTGTTAAAATCTGCTGTTACGCCCATGGCTTTGACGGCTTCAGCCAATCCAGCATACATTCGTGCGTAAACAACTGTTATGTCCTTAGCCTCTATGTCTTTCTTGCTGGCCACCACGCTGTAGGTGATTTCATCATCAGCGTCATGATAGACTGCACCTCCGCCGCTTATCCGCCTGACAACGTCGACACCATGCTTTCTGCAGTTTTCCAGCTGGACTTCTTTTTCGATGCTTTGGAATCTTCCAATGGAGACGGCGGATGGTTTCCAACAGTAAAATCTCACGGTGTTTGGAACAAGATTTTCGATTCTAGCTCTGAAGATAGCCTCATCAATAGCCATATTCATAAACGCATGGTGAGTTTTGAGTTTCAATAATCGCCAAGTACTCATTGTTATAATCAACTGCTCTGAAGGGAAATTCAAATCACGCTTAAATGTGTGCGTCTGTTTTAGGCTATTAATGTTTGCAAGCAAATGTTTCTAACGTTCAATCTGTTTCACATTCTCTCATATTAGCCTTGGCAATTATGTTGTTCTCGTGGATAATTAGAGTTATGAAAGCTGCTAAGGAAGTTCAAGGAGAAACAACACCTGAAAATCAACTGGTAATAAGAGAGAAATAATACATGAAATTGTTGAAATTAGGTGTCCTTACTGCGGCAACCTTTATGATGAAAAACCGGACAAATGTCCTCATTGCGGCGGCACGAAACCTTAAATGGCAAGTTTCAAATGACTTTTCACGGACAAACTTCATATCACACTTTAAATATTAGAAGTGTGATTAGACGTAGCGAAGAGGACACAAAATTATGGGTTCCAAATCTCCAAAAGGCGAATTTGCAGCGAGAAAATTGTTGGCAAAACGGAAGAAGTTCCGTTGGAGTAACATTTATTATAAACGGCGAATGTTGAGGCTGGACGTGAAGGCAGACCCTCTAAAAGGAGCACCCATGAGTCGCGGTATAGTCCTCGAAAAAGTCGGTATTGAAAGTAAACAGCCTAACAGCGCCATAAGAAAATGTGTGAGAACTCAATTGATAAAAAACGGCCGCCTAATAACCGCTTTTCTGCCTGGAGACGGAGCCCTAAACGTTGTTGACGAGCATGATGAAGTAGTAGTGGAAGGCATAGGCGGTTCACGTGGAAGAGCCATGGGCGACATTCCAGGAGTACGCTGGAAGGTGATAACCGTCAACGGCATATCCTTGAAGGAGCTTGTGCTTGGAAGGAAAGAGAAACCGGTGCGGTGACAATTTTGAGCCAGAAACAAGAAACTGAGATAAAACTCTTCGGGAAATGGAGTTTCAAAGGCATCGAAATAAAAGATTTAGGCTTAAGTAGATATGTATCCCTGAAACCAGTTGCGGTTCCTCATAGCATGGGGCGTCACGAACACAAACGCTTCCGCAAGGCAAACGTCAACATTGTTGAGAGACTCTTAAACAATCTTATGCGGCCGGGAAAAAACGCTGGGAAAAAGACAAAAGCCTTGAACATTATGAAACAGACCTTTGAAATAATACATTTGCGTACTGGCAGAAATCCTATAGAAGTACTTGCTGAGGCTGTGGAAAACTCCGCACCATGCGAAGACACGACAAGGCTTAGTTATGGAGGCATAGTATATCACTTATCCGTAGATATATCTCCCCAGAGAAGGGTTGACTTGGCTTTAAGGCTTCTCTCTGACGCAGTAAGGGAGTCATCAATGCACAACCCACGCCCAGTGGCAGAATGCATGGCGGAAGAGCTAATCCTAGCGGCAAACCATGACACGAAAAGCCACGCAATCTCAAAACGCCACGAAAGAGAGAGAATAGCCAAAGCTTCAAGATAGCACTCTTGATAGGCTACTTCATACGAATCTCAACGACATCCTTATCTTCAAGGGTGAATGTGGAACCAACTTTCTGTGGACTGAAAACAAGACGTTGGGCCCAGATCTTTGCGAAGGAGAATTTTTGGCTGAAGTCGCTGTGAATGTTCTTGGCTAGGTCATAAACCGTTGCGCCCTTCTTTAGAATGAAGGGTTTTTTAGAAAAGTCTTTCTTATTTGGTTCCTTTGTATAGACGCGTATTATATCTAGTGCCTTAAACAGCGCTTGACCAAGCTTGCCCAAATCTTGCCGTGTTTTGCATGAAACCGCAATAATGGGCAGTTGGTTGCTAACGTAAGCCTCTAATAATTTAATGTTTGATCTGCCTTTCTGTAGATCAATTTTATTGGCAACTATCACCGCTGGCTTGTACACGGTGCTCTCAAAAATCGCCTCTTCAACTTCATTAAGCGTGGCTTCTCCATAAATCTTGACAACAGCATCTCTGATGTGATAACCTTTGAGGAGCTCTTTGACATCTCTGAGAGTGCAGTCAACGAGTTTTCCAATAAGAATTATCCGCAAACCAGCACCCATAAACTTTTTTTCAACTCCAACTCGCGCCCTAGGCTTGTTAACAAATATCCGGGCTTTCTCCATCTCGTCCAAAATTAACGACAGTTGTCTTACAAGGTCCTGCGATGAGTCCACCATTATAATTAAGCCGTCGGCGTTTCTGGCCAAAGCCAAGGTCTGGAGTCCCCATGCTTTTCCGTCAGCAGAGCCCTCCATCAATGCTGGAGCCTCCACCATCTGAAACTGAATATCTTCATAAGTAAACATGCCTGGCAATGGATCTCTGGTGGTGTATGGACTAGGTGAGACCTCAACATTCGCATTTGTGGTAGCTACGAGTAGGCTGCTTTTTCCAGCATTCGTCAAACTGATGATCGTCACTTGGGCTGCTCCTTCCTTCTCTATGAAAAATTTTGGTCCACCCTTGCCAGCTCTTCTACGTTTCTTTTCTTCAATTTCTCTTCGCAGGGCAGCCATCTTCTTTTTGGCTTGAGAACGAAGTTTTTCTGTACCCTTATGTTTTGGAACAAGGCTGAAAAACTCTTGTAGAAGTTGAAGTTTCACCTTTGGATTTTTTGCTACCGAAACCTCAGCCCATTTATGTTTAGCTTCAG
>JAUUWK010000003.1 GCA_030589055.1 Candidatus Bathyarchaeota archaeon
CATCTGGTTGCAAATGCAGCTTTTCAATGCTTAGGACTGTTGGCGAGGTCTCTCGGAAGGAAAGCAATGTTGGAACGTATGGAAAGCGAGTTTTGCAAAGTGCAGTTTTTGATTCCAGAACTTCTAGAGATGCGTAATCTAACACCGCCACAGCGCCAATAGACAAGTCTTTCACGTAAGCGACGTCAACACCAGCAACAAACCGGATTTTTTCAGGCAACACATCCTTAAGAATAATCCGCTTAGATAATCGTAACTGTGTTTCACGTGCTTTTTCAATGGAAAAACCAGGTTCGACGTCAACAGCATCCATTCTTTTCTACTCATTTACTCTTCGTCGAGTTTGTTAACTTCTTTCTTACGAATGTTTCGAATTTCTTCAAATGTTTTTCTAGCGAGCTTCTCCGCATCTCTTGTGTTATGTCTCCTCGTGTGGCTTCGATGATCCTTCTTGCGACGTCGCATTTTCTTCTAAGTCCAGGAACGAGCATGTAAGCCTCATCCATACCCATGAGTTCTGTGAATATTTCATCCATTGTTTGTAAGCATTTTCCGCCTTTTTCTACATCTCCCTCTCGCAAAGCATCTAGGGCTAAGCGTCTATACTCTCCTATAACATCGGCTAGTCCAAGCACGTAATCAACCGAAGGGACGTTGATCTCTTCGGGTGTTATGAATCTTGATTCTTCGATTAGGTTTAGAAATATGTTGGCTTCGGAGTATTCTTGGTGTGCAGCGTTGAATAAGCCGCAGTAAATAATCTTCGGATATTTGGTTGAGGCGTCATTAAGCGTCCCAATGATTTCTTTCGCTTTTTCAATGATCTCTTTAGCTTCATTAAACCGTTTCTGATGAATGAGAAGTATTGCCTGCTTAGAAAGGCTTGTTGCCTTTCGCATGTTTTTCTGGCTTTTTTCCCGCACCTTCTCTTTTTCCTTTAACTCCTTTCTTATTTTTTTCAGAAGAGTTTTTAAAGAAGGCATAAACTTGACATCCTCTGACACTAAAAGTAGACATGTGAGTATTTTATAGTATTGTTTAACAAACTGACTAGGAGACACGATTTTGCATCCTTTTGTAAAAAACTAGATCTGTAAAAGAAAAAAATTATCTGAAAATCAGACGGCTTTGTGGTTGTTGGGGCTTCTAGCCACTCTCTGTTTCTACTGGTGGTGGTATCCACTTCTCTACTAGCAGCTTTTTGGCTCCGCCAGGTTTGAACCCCACTTTAACGAATATGGAGTCCGCGCCTTTGAATGGGAACATGCTGTCTTCAGCTAAGTCCTTCGGTAGGTAGATCAAGTATTTGCCGTCTTTTCTTCTGAATAGGCGTCCTCTTCCATCGTTTACCATTTTGGCAACACCTAGCTCAATTTAAGGTTTAAGACTTCGGACTAAAAAATGAGCAAAGGTGTTATTTAACCTTTATTATTAGCTGAGACAAATAGCTTAATCTGAACTAGAATCCAAGTCAAGTGAATTATTTGCGACAAAATTCATGATCATCAAACCTAATAGGCTTTTCAAGTCTGCTCAGCAGTGCCACCCGGCTTTCTTTCGATTCATCGATTATGTTGTAACCGGTCTCCTTTGCCAACCGCATCGCAAACTCGCGTATTTCACTGTGACTCGGCATGTTATCGTAGCTCAAACGTAGCCTAGAGAATCCAACGTGCATGTAAGCTTTAGGCTCAACGTATGTTGAATTAGCTTTTTCAATCAGTTTTGAGTAGCCCTCTACGTTTTTCATGTTCAAACCGCGCACAGATGTTATTCGAATAACCTTTGGACATTTGAAGCTTGGTAAAAGCTCTAAGGTTTTGTTAAGTTTCTCCCAAGCTTTCGGGATCTGTGGGCGGCAAATCTGCATGTACGTTTCTTTGTCTGGAGCACAAACAGAAATGTAAAGTTGTGTAGGTTCTTCACTTAATTCCGCTAAGGCTGAGGGCACTGTTCCATTAGACACTAGAAACGTGGTGAATCCTCTTCTGTGGAAGGCTTTAATTAGTTCTCCTATTGGCTTATAGAGTGTCGGCTCACCGGTCAAGCTTATGGCTGCATGTCTAGGAGTTAATGCTTCTTTTAATTTTCGCCGGTTTGTTTTGGGATTTCCCTTGTATCCGCTTAATATTTTAAGTTGCGCTTTGATGCTTCCTTCAACAATCTTTTCTGGGGAATCCCATGTTGGCAATTTCATCTCGTTCCACGTTGCTCCCAAGTCGCCGCTTTGAGCTCTCCAACAGAATAGGCACTGTTGTGTACAGTAGAAAAGAGCTGGCGTCATCTGTATGCATTGATGAGTTTTTATTCCGTAGAACTTCTGTTTGTAGCATGGCCTGTCATGAATTATGGTTTCGTAGAGCCATCTGCATCTTTTAACTGCTGAATGCTCACCGACAAGGTGATACTTCTGCTTCTTTAATGCTTGTACAAGCGAAGACGGAACTAAAGTCTCCAAAGTGTCACTTTCCCAAATCATGATGTATGCTTTTCGAAACATAAGACAGCAAACTGTTTTATAAAACAACCTAACTTCTCAAAGACGCTTCATATAGGCTCATGAAAATGACTTTATGGATACGCATTTGGATAATGAAGCTTGAGTGTTTTCCGGATTTCTATGAATAGATGACATTTATCAATATCTTGGTCTTCTTGGAATAGCGCGCGCATATTCTATACGAGAAAATATACTATGCAACATTAGATTAACTCTTGAACAAACAATCAAAGAACTAAAACTCACGACGTGTGATGCGTGTATAATGAAGAGTGGATATCTGTTTCCGAATTTTTTTCGGGTTATCCCCCGCAAATCCCTTTTTTCTGCTTTTGCAATGGTTCGTGTTACTTTTTAGCCGGTTTGTCCAGTATAGTACCAAAAAGCCGTGCTACTTGAACACCTGCTAGGAGTCCGAGAAGCAAGCTCTTGAGGCTAGCCGAGTAGTAATGAGCAGTGGTAGGTTCAAGATTTTTGGTTTCTTTCAGCCAAGTTCGAAAGTTTTTGATTTCTCTTTCAACTTTTGTCTGTGTTCTCTTTTGCCCTTGAGATCGGCCTTGTCGAAGTTCTCTCTGCTTATTCTAATTGTATCGGCGATGGTTCTCTGGCTATATTCCTCGTATAGTTCAAAGCTTCTTGGACGGCGCTCTTGAATATATGCTTCAAGTTCAGCCATAAATTCTTCTGTTTTTGGTTGCATGAGCGAAGCTTTCAGTTCTCGGTATATCTTGTTTATGAATGTTCTATTCATATTCAGTTTCCATAACAAAGACAAGTAGCTAACTAGTCAGCTCTATATGCATGCGCATCAAGAGTAAAGCTAAAGAGTAGATGTAGTCTCTATGAGGTTGCAGGAAGGAGCAAAATGGAATCGGTAGTTTATGCATTTATATTAATTGCTTTGATTGGAGGAGTAGTCGTCGGATATGTTGTGGGTTCGATGACCTGCCCAAACCAAGGTTTGGAACTTGAGTTTCAGCTCTCGGAACTTCAAGAAAGAGTTGCCGCACAAGACATTCAGATAGAGGGTCTTCAGGAGGAAATTGATGAAGCTCACAGCTGGATGACATTATCAATAGAAGGGATAGAATGGGACGTTCCTAGCGGCAGGATAGCAGTACTTGCCAAGAACGGAGGACGTGTGGCAGTAGAAATTGAATCGGTGAGCTTAGCTCTCATAATTTCTAGTGTTTGGTATACAGACACGAGTGATGACGCAACTGGGACAATTGACCCTGGAGATACTGAGAGTCTCATGTGGACCAGAACCGATGCTTCAGCACCGTCTGGGTACCCTGGACCTATTGAGATACCAGATGAACCTGAGCGCTATTATTTCTATGTGATCAGACTTAACTCTACTCTGGGTTTCTACTACGAAACATTTGCGTATCCCCCGTTGGAAGAGCCTATCGAATAGTGCGTGTGTACTAATGTCTTGAGCCTTTTTCGTCCCACATGTTGAATGCACGCGTTTATCTGCAGCCAACTTGTAGACTTCGAAAGCGATGAGTTTGATTCCGCAATCGCATAGAGCGTGGAGGAAGCCCAAAAATTTATAGAAGTAGGCTTCGAATACCTCTGCGAAATGAATAAAGCAAAGATCTTCAGAAAGCGAAAGTAAAAGATAAAGATGAAAAAACAAAGGTAAAGTTTAAAATGTTCCTAGTGTTAGAAGTGTTCACAACCTTGAATAGGATTAACGAGGGAAAATATTTGACGAAGCCTCTGCTCACAAGAATGACATCCTTAACGATCTTGTTACTTATTTTAACATTGACTGTAATAACCTTCTCACTTTTGCCAAACGCGAAAGCTGAAACGGAAATAATCTCTATAACACCTTCTTCGGGGTATGTTGGAACAACTGTTCAGCTAAGGGCTACCATAGACACTGAAAATGGGCAGTACATAATACGATTTGACGAAGTTGACATTAAGCGTGGAAACGCGACGGTGTATGAAATAGACGTATCATTTAATGTTACCGACACCTTCACAGGTGATCATAACGTAACAGTTATTGATGTGATAGCAGGAGAAAGTGACACGGTGACATTCACGGTTTTAGCATCGTACTCCCTTAAAATTGATGTTCCGGATTCGCCGAAACAGCTGCAAGAGGGTGACCCGGTGCCGATTTTTGTGAATGTAACCAGAGGAGAATTTAACAAAACACTTGTTGTGAACATTACAGTTCAGTCTCCCACTAATGCATCATATTGGAATTTGATCAACGTTAATACATCGGATGTTGGAAGCGGCAACGCAACAGTGATCTATCCAGAGGATTTTTCGGTAGACGCCAACACCAACTTCACTGGGGAATATGAAGTGTTCTTTAATGACACACTTGCGACTGGATTTTTCACGATAGGATTAACAAACTCCACAGAATATCATAGGTTGCAACTTGTAGATATTAAGGCGGTTGGTTACAAGCCATACGAGAATGTTACAATCACGATTAGCTGTGGAGAGGAGGTGGTTTATCCTCCGGATGAGAACGTAACCGCAACTGAAGAGGGCATAATTCACAGAAACTGGCCTGTTCCTAAAAACGCTTCAATCGGCATCTATACCCTTAACATTACGTCTATGTCACCAAACGCAACTATCGCAACTAAAAAAGAACCTTCCGACATCCAAGACTTCACCGTTCCGGGATTCGACATTAACGTAACTACGAGAAATCTCGCTGGAGAACCTGTGCGAAACGTTGATGTTCAAGCTTTTGAGGAGGGCAAATCGGTTGATAACGCAACAAGCAATGCGGAAGGTTTAGTTATTCTGAAGCTTGAAGTTGGGAATTACATGTGTGAGGCCTACTACAAAAACGAGACAGTTGGTATCCTATGGGTAAATGTTACCCAGGAAGTCTCGTTGGATTTTTACTGTAACTTAACAAACTTGAGAATATTCGTTAAAGATAAGGCTGAACACAGCATTCCAGAAGTCAAACTAATTTTGATACAGGAGAATGAAATGTTTGAAAACACCACAGACATCGATGGGATAGCAGTTGCACATTCCCTGTTACCTAGCGTCACTTATACTTTGAATGCCTCACGGTACGACGACGTGCACTTTAACACAACCATCATTTCGCAATTGCCAACAACCGATTGGTTCAACCTAACAGTCATCTGCCCAACATTAACATTACAAGTTAATGTCACAGACGCAAGTGATCAGCCAATTCATAACGCAACAGTGAAGATCAAGGAATTGATGGGTGGGCTCCATTATGAAGGAAATACTGTTAATGGGACAGTCTTCCTTAATTGTACTTTCGGCAAATACAATGTTGAAGTTTATACGAACGGAATAAAAATGAATAGAACCACCATCGATTTGTTCAAAAACAAAAGCTTACTCATAAACTGCAGATACTACGGCTTAACAGTCTACGTTAAGATTGTCGACTATTTTGGACAGCCAATTCCAAACGCAAATGTAACGTTGCAACGAGAAGGTCTACCTCCACGTTCAAACAGAACAGAATCCAACGGAGTTGCCACATTTGGCAGTGTTATCGGCGGGAGCTTACAAATAACCATTTATCTAAATGACCAAACACAAGCGTTCACGGGAAAAACGTACAGTGTTGAGAAATCAACAACTATTACAATGGGAATAGAAAGGTATGTGCTGATAGCTGGCGTTCTTGTTGAAACAAGCCATTTGACAACCGCATTAATAATTGCAGCAGCTTTAATACTAATTCTTTCGATAGAGATTTACAGAAGAAAACATCTTAGATCGCAGAAAAGTCCAAGCTAGAGCTAGAATAAGGAGTTTGAGAGAAAAAACTTTATATCAACCTTGCAAAATTACTTATTAAACAAGTAATGCGACAATAGTAAAGTTTTGTTACCGGATGATAAAAGGTTGTGCTTGTATTGGCTCAAGCGAAGCAATGTTCTTCTACCTGTAAATTCTTTAGGTGTGCAAAAAAAGCTGCTGTCTACCGTCGAGATGGCGTATGGTGCAGATGGACAGAGGACATGTGCAATGTTACAAACTGTACATATGCTATGTGTGTGAAGAGACAACTTCTTCCAGAAGGAATCTGCGGAGAAACCGTGAAAAGGAAAACAACTGAAAAAAAGCCGGAAGAGGTTATCGGTCCAACAATAAAGCTACGTGGAAAGACCCTGCGTAGGATCGGAGAAAAAGAAATCTTCTGAAATCACTGTTTTCAACAGTCAGCCAAATTAAGACTTAGAGGAATTAGACCGTTCATTTACTAATTAGTATCACCTTATTCTGCTGAAACACGTTTGACAACAGGCGGTCTAATCTTTTTCAAAACTCTGTACCCGCAGACAATGCATTTAATTTCTCCGCCGCGGAGTTCTATTTCTTCTAAAGGAACCTTTGCCCCGCATCTTATGCATTCGTAAACAATCCCTGTGGTTTCCTTCTTCTCCATGAGCGTTTCCTCTTTTACAAACGAGTATTGCTCCACTTTAAAAAGGTTTTCAATAAATACTATACTGAGAGAGGATTGGTTTTGAAAAAACATTTGCGGAACCTTCTTTCTCCCGAAGAGTTGACTTACATTTACAATTCGTATGATATCATTGGAGATGTAGCGATTATCCGTGTAACAGAGATGACTAGAAAACACAGTCGAATAGTTGCAAAAACAATTATGGAGGTCCACAAGAATGTGAAAACAGTGTTGGCTCAAACGAGTCCTGTCAGTGGAGATTTCCGACTTAGAAAACTTGAGTCTGTCGCTGGCGAAGATCGAACCACGACAATGCATAAAGAGTTTGGATGTTTGTTCTGTGTTGATGTTGAAAAGTGCTATTTTTCACCTAGACTTCTCTATGAGCGCATGCGGATTGCAAAACAAGTTGGAAACAGAGAAGTTGTTGTAAATATGTTTGCTGGAGTAGGCAGTTTCTCCATGATTATGGCAAGACACTCCGAAGTCGAAAAAATATACTCAATTGATGTAAACCCCGTAGCATTTCATTTCATGCAAAAAAACGTTAGGTTGAACAGGGTCTTTGGAAAAGTTGTCCCCATACAAGGAGACGCTAGAGAAGTCATCGAGAAAAAACTGCCTCATGTGGTGGACAGGGTTCTCATGCCTTTACCTGAAAAGGCTTTTGAATATTTGCCTTATGCCTTGTTAGCCCTCAAAAAGGCTGGAGGATGGATACACTACTATGATTTTGAGTATGCTAAGAAAAAAGAGAATCCCATACAAAAGGCTAAACTCAAGGTGGCTGAAAAACTTGAAAGTTTAGGTGTAGTCTTTAAGATTCCTTTTGGTCGTGTCGTTAGGACAACTGGTCCGAACTGGTATCAAGTAGTTTTGGACATTAGAATAAATTTTTGAAACAAATGAAATGATGAGAATCAAAGAAAAAGCAGGTATGGACGTTTTCAAATATACTGCAATTGGTGAAAGCTGTTGGATGTCGAAGTAGTAGTATGCGGTGTATACTGTGGATATTGTTCGGTCTACAGGCGTGAAGAGACAGCTTGTTTAGGATGTGAGTGGGTTAACGAACAATTGAAGGTGTCTAGGGAATCTCACAGAGGTTGTGCCTTTTGGGAGTGAACCAAAAAGAAGAACATGGAATGCTGTTTTCTATGTAAAGAGTTTCCCTGCCAACTACATTATGGAAAAGAAGCAGTCTACAGCTTGGAAACATTAAAAATGTGGAAGGAACTAGTGAAAAAAGGATTTGATTTTAGTAAGCAATAGTTTTTTCATGAAAGTGTTTTATACTTTAAAGACGAAAAATACATTGGAGGGATGCGACATAAAAAAGAAGTTGATGGAGATATTGGCATGTCCCATAGATAAGCATCACCCGCTTGAATTGCTTATTTTCGAAGAGAAGGAGGAAATAGTGGAAGGCTTGATCATTTGCCCAGAATGTTCAAGATGGTATCCAATTCGAGATGAAATTCCGGAAATGCTTCCTGACGAACTACGGAAAGAAGGTGAAGACTTGCCTTTTTTGAAAAAATGGAAGGAAAGGATTCCGGAAAAAATCCTGTTGGAGGGTAAACCCTTCAATCTCAAAGCGATGTGAGAAAATCTCGAGTTTCTACTTTAACTTTATCACTCTACCTGTCTCTGAAGATTTTGACGCTGCCTCTGCAATTCGAAGGGCTCTTAATCCGTCCATACCTGTTATTAGTGGCTCGTCCTTTTTCAAAACACAATTCGCAAAGTGTTGAAGCTCAAGTTTTAAGGGTTCTCGCCAAGCAAGTCTTGGCTGCACTGTCTCTTTTGCATCCTCAATTGTCAGTTCTTGTGTGATGTAATCAAGTTTCATTATGGCTTGGCTTCCAGTAACTACTAATATTCGCGTCTTATATGGTGTCAGCCAGTTGGATTCAATGAAAGCGTTTTTGCCTCCCTTAAAGGTGAGCATTATCTGGGCATAGTCCTCAAAATTTCTATGTTTCATTCTTCCAGTTTTCGCATAAACAGCAATGGGATCTTCGCCGAAAAGATGTCTCGTTATATCTATGTCATGGATTGCTATGTCCTTAACAACCCCCACGTCTCCTATCCTTTCCGGCCACTGGGAAACCCTTTTTGCCGTGGCACACACAAGATCACCAATTTTTTTGCTCTCAACAGCCTCCTTGATGTGTTGGACTCCTGGGATAAACCGCATTAAAAAGCCCACTGTAAGGTGTAAATCTTCTTTTTCTGCTGTTTCCAGAAGTTTTTCCGCTTGCTTCACATTTGTTGCCATTGGTTTTTCAACTAAGACGTGTTTTCCCTTTTTTAGGGCTTTTAACGCTTCTTTTGCAAGGCTTGTTGACCACGTGCAGATGCTTACTGCATCGATGTCCTTGCTTTTCAACAGTCTTCCAAAATTTCTGTAGGGTTTTACACCAAATTGCAAAGCCGCAGCATTAGCTCTTTCAGCATTTATGTCACAAACTGCCAGAAGCTCTGTCTCTTCTAACTCTTTGTAAACTCTTGCGTGGTTTCTTCCCCAGAAACCAGTTCCAACAACTGCGACACCTAGCTTTTTCATTTTGTCCAAACTCCTCTTCCTAACCCACGGTATATGAGACCTTCCTTTTCAACTTTTTCGGGATCGATAACGCCTTCAAAATCAACTATTGCGGCGGGCATTCTTGCCATGATTTTCAGTTTCTTCAGGTTTAAACGTTTAAATCGGTCGTGACCTGTGAATATTATTATGCAGTCCACGCCTTCCATAGCCTCTGTTAAATTCTTTTTAAAGGGACAATCCAAGTCAGTCAACTCTTTACTTGATATGTATGGATCGTAAAGGCTGACTTTGGCACCTTTATTTTCTAGAATTTTGGCAAGTTTTTTCGCTGACACTTTTGGTGTATCGTTTGTGTTTGGTGTTTGTGAAATTCCTAGGAGAGAAATTTTTGCTCTTCTCAGAGGCTTCCCACAACTTCTTAATGCTCCTCTGATCAAACTAACAGCATGTTTTGAGAATTCCTCGTTTATCTCTCTGGCAATCATGGGAATCCGAATTTTTACATTTAAGTTTTCAGCTTCCTCCAATAAAAGATATGGCTCTTCACGTATGTTGTTATAGGTAAGTGTTGGCGGGACAAGTGTGCCATACGCACTTGTTTCTGCAAGTTCCTTAGCTTTAAGATAGTCTATGCCTGCCTTTTCACAAAAAACAGCCAAGTCATTAGCCAAAGCAAAGTTGACATAACACTGCACAGCTTCAAAGAGTCTTGCTGCTTCCGCTGCTTTTACATCATTTGTCTTTATTATACCCTTTTTTGTGATGGTTTCTAAAATGGTTGAGGCAGCGTTTAAACTGTTCTTGTCTGTTGCTGCCACAATTCGCTTACAACCCGCTAATTCTTCCAACGTTTTCTCGTCTAAAACTCGAACAGAACTGTAGGCCAGACCGAAATCCACTCCAACTTCAAATCCCGAAGTGTTTTCCAAGGTCTCTCCGATTAAACCCTCTGTTGCCGATGGTCCAACCACACTTATAATGATAACTAGTGAGCCGCGTCGGAGACTTGAACCCACCTGCTTGCAAACCTTTTCCATGTCTAAATAACTGATCTTTTTCTTGTCAATCTTTGCTTGGGTCGCTATTACTATGATATCGCTTTGTGCAACAGCCGCTTTCACATCGTTTGTGGCTTCTAATCGTCCGTTTTTTACATGTTTTTTGAGTAAAGGCTCAATTTCATGTTTTAGAAAGGGAGTTTTTCCCCTTGCAAGATTGTTTACTATTGCTCGGTTTGCATCAGTACATATGACCTCAAATCCAGCTTTTACGAAGAGGCAAGCGTGTAGAACACCGTTTCGTCCACAATCTATGATGGTAACTTTGTATTTTCTACGTTTTTCAGCATTGTCTACCTCTTCTGGTTTTATGTGCAGTATTGATGTGGACATCTGTTATTCTCCATGACTTGTGAGAAACTTATTTAACTCTTTAAGCTATCGATTATATTTTTAAGTTTTAAACTGTATTTTTGGGCAAGTTGTACGGCTCTTTCCTCTCTTTTCGCGCGCGCCAACACATTACATCCAGTTGCATCTAAACCAGCAATTACTGCCCTTGCAAACATTGGACCACTTGTCCTAGCATCATACCCAACTATGAGATTTCCATGCTGAAAGAATGTTCCTATCGAACCTCCAATTTTGATCGCCATTTGCGGGGTTAATTCTTTGTTAACGACTCCACGTATCCCATTTGTTCCAAATAGCCGTCTTGAGCCTAGCATACTGTCACATCCTTTCTTAAATAATGCTTTTAGGTGTCAATACGCTTTCAGAAATCTCTTTAGCTGGACAAACCGAAACCCTTCTGGCAAGTGACACGTTATCCCTCACTTTAACATGATCGCCGAGCACACATCCCTCCCCAATCTTCACCCCTTTTCCGATAATCACATTTTCACCGATTACGCTTCCATTTGCTGAGGAGAAATCGGATATCGTTGTTCCAGGCAGAATCACTGAGTTTTGTATGTGGACGTTTTTTCCGACAATAACGTTTCGACCTAAAACTGCATATGGTCCAATGACCGTTTTCTCTCCTATAGAAACTCCTTTGTCAAAAGCCACGGGCTTCTTAATTTTCACTTTGCTTCCAATCTTGTATTTTTGTTGATTGGCAAAAGAGCCAAGTAAGATTTTGTTTATCTTTAAGTAATCTTCTAGTTTACCTATATCCATCCAAAAACCATCAAAAACATATCCGTAAAGCTTTTTTTCTTCTGTAAGTTTTGGAAAAACTTCTCGTTCAAGGGAAACTTTGCGTCCTTTCGGAATATACTTGAAAATTTCGGGGCTGAGAACATAAACGCCAGCATTTATCAGATTAGATGGAGCTTCCTCCCGTAGCGGCTTCTCAATAAATTTTTTTATGCGGTTGTCATTTGCTAATTCTGCAACTCCATATCTGCTCGGGTCACTTACTTCGTGAAGTGCTATTGTTGCCGCCGCATTTTTCTCTTCATGTATCTTAAGAATCTCTCTATAATTTAAGTCGGCGAATATGTCTCCATTCAAAACTAAGAAAGAAGTATCATGACCCAGAAGTTTTTCAGCTTTTTTTATCGCTCCACCAGTTCCCAACGGTTTTTTCACTGGATCACGCGAATAGGCAATATGCAATTCACATCTTGAGATTCTGTGCTGTTTTATGAAAACCTCAGTTTGAAGGTTAACTGCTAATATTGCTTCTTCAATCTTGTTCTTAGTGAGTCTTTCGAAAGTCCACTGTAGCAAGGGTTTGTTAACTATTGGAAAGAGGATTTTCGGTCTTGTGCAACTTAGGGGTCTTAATCTTGTGCCGAAGCCTCCTGCGAGAATCAGAGCTTTCAAAGTTTTTCACCGTCTTAAACTGCAAGCTTATATTCGATTGCCTTGCAATAAAATGGTTTCGTGAAAGGGTGAAAAGCTGTGAAGGTTATGCTTCATGAAATGAGCTGGACTGAAGCCAAAGAGTATTTCATGAAAAATGATATTGCAATTCTTCCAGTTGGTTCAAACGAACAGCATGGTCCGCAAAATCCGCTTGGAACAGACCATTTGATAGCTAAGGCTATAGCCGAAGAAACAGCTAAACGCACAGGAGTGCCTTGTCTACAAGTGATTCCCTTCGGAGTTAGTTCACATCATAGGCAGTTTTGGGGAACCATCTACATATCATCTAAAACATTCCAAGACTATGTGAAAGAAGTATGCGTAGCGCTCAACTACTACTATGTCAGGAAAATCGTAATAGTAAACGGACACGGTGGCAACCTGCATGCTCTCATGGAGATGGCTAGGGAACTCCGAGAGAAAGGGATTTTTGTGTCTATCTTTCAGTGGTGGTCAGCTGCAAACAAGCTTTTGCCAGACCTTTTCAAACCAGAAGAAAGGAGCCATGCATGTTCAGAGGAAACATCGATGAATTTGGCATTGCACCCGCACCTTGTGGATATGAGTAAGGCTGTGGATGAAGAACCTTGCAAACACACTGTACAAACAGAAGGCGTGACACTTCCATTGGACACCGTGGATTACACAAGTTTCGGAGTGTTTGGAAAATCTACAACAGCTTCTGCGGAAAAAGGCAAGAAAGTTTTGGAAGCCGTTGTAATTGAACTGGTTAAGCATGTAAATCTGCTTAAGGAAGCGAAAATTGAGGATTTAATGCAGAAGCCTAAGGTTTAGCAAGGCGCTTTACTCCCATTCGATTGTTGCTGGAGGTTTATGAGTTATGTCATAAACAACTCGTGTTACTTCTGGAATCTCATTGGTTATTCTTGTTGAGATTTTTTCCAGTACAGTGTAGGGGATTTTTGCGAAGCTGGCAGTCATTGCTTCACGGCTTTCCACTATTCTGACAGCAACGACGTAGTCATAAGCTCTGGCATCGCCTTTGACACCCGTGGCTTTGGTGTCTGTTAAAACGGCGAAATATTGCCACAAATTCTTTTCTAATCCACCTTTTTCGATTTCTTCCCTTACAATTTTGTCTGCTTTCTTCGCGATTTCGACTTTCTCTTTGGTTAGTTCACCCATTATTCTGACTGCTAGTCCTGGGCCTGGGAATGGTTGTCTAAAAACTATTTCCTTTGGTAATTCCAGTATTTTGGCAACTTTTCTTACCTCATCTTTATACAAGTCACGAAGCGGTTCAACGATTTTCTTAAACATGATTCGTGTAGGTAGACCAGCGACGTTGTGATGTGTTTTTATTTTGTCCGAGAATCTTCCGAAGCCAGACTCTATTCTGTCTGGATAAATGGTGCCTTGAATCAGGTATTCTGCGCCTGTTCTTTCTGCGTTTTCTTCGAAAACCCTTATGAATTCTTCTCCGATGATTTTTCTCTTCTTTTCGGGGTCAACTACTCCTTTGAGTTTTGTCAGAAATCTTTCTCGTGCATCTGCTGTTATGAGGTTTATCTTGAACTTTGAAAAGACGTTTTTGACGAATTCTGGTTCGTTCTCTCGCATGAATCCGTGGTCAACGAAAACTGCTGTAAGTCTGTTGTCTATTGCTTCGGCTGCAAGGGCTGTTGCCACACTGGAGTCTATGCCCCCGCTTAGGGCTGTTATGGCTTTTCCACTGCCAACCTGTATTTTTATTTCTTTTACGGCTTTTTCTACTATGTCTTCTATTTTCCAGTTAGGTTCGCATGTGCAGACTTCAAAGATGAAGTTGCGGAGCATTTGTGTGCCCTTTTCTGTGTGAACAACCTCTGGATGCCACTGCAACCCGTATATCGGCTTTTCCTTGTGCCTAAAAGCGGCGACTGGACAGTTTTCTGTATGCGCTAGAACCTCATATTCAGCAGGGACAGAGAAAACAGTGTCGCTGTGGCTCATCCAAACTTTCTCTCTATCACCTAACCCCTTCAAAAGGCCTACGGGCTTGTCTACAGTGACATAGGCGATTCCATATTCCCTCTGTTTAGCTGGCTCGATTCTTCCTCCAATCGTTTGAGCTATGAGTTGGTGTCCATAACATAGACCCAGAACTGGTAGGTGTAAACCAAGAATGTTTGGGTCTGGTCTGGGTGGATTCGTCTCATAAACGCTGGCTGGTCCTCCTGAAAAGATTAATCCTTTCACGTTGAGTTTTTCACTTAGAAGCTTGATCTCTTCTGGTTTTACGTCGTGAGGCGCTAATTCGGAGTAAACTCCGTGTTCTCTGATTCTTCTTCCTATGAGGTGGCAGTATTGTCCGCCGAAGTCAAGCACAAGTATAGTATCGTATTTCATTATTGCATCTTCTCATACTAGGAAATAAATGCTTTCGTATCTACACTAATAAGTTAAGGTTGCTATTGCTAGGCGTAGAGATATTTTTGTAATTCCCATGGGGTTATTTCATTTTTGTTATTTGGCGTGTGTGGTTCATACTCCTTCCATTCTTGCATCTTAAGCTCTATGTATTTCTCTGCGTTTTCCTTACCCAAAGCATTTATGCAAATTTCATCGCTTTCCCACTCTTCCAAAGCCTCCTTCAGTGATGTTGGCAAAACCCCAACGCCTAGTTCTCTGCGTTTGGCTTCGCTGAGGTGATACACGTTCGTGTCCACGGGTTCTCCTGGTTCAATCTTCTTTTTGATGCCATCCAGTCCAGCCTTAAGTATCACTGTGTACGCAAGATAAGGGTTGCACAGCGGGTCTGGGCATCTGAATTCTATCCTTGCCTCCTTCTCTTTTCCATGGAAATATTCCGGCACTCTTATCAAGGCTGAACGGTTCCCTCTGCTCCACGCGATGTAGATTGGCGCCTCATAACCGGGCACCAGTCTCTTGTAACTGTTAACCGTGGGCGCTACAATGGCACAAAGTGCCTTGGCATGCTCCAACAGGCCGCCAATGAAATACCGGCATTTTTGTGAGAGTTGTGCGTAGCCTTCTGGATCATAGAACATGTTCTTACCGTCTTTTGTGTTGAAGAGTCCTATGTGGATGTGCATGCCGTTGCCTGGTCTGTCAAGCCATGGTTTTGGCATGAATGTTGCTATCCAGCTGTATTTTCTGTCTGCTACAGCCTTGGCTGCAAACTTGTATAGCATGATGTTGTCGGACGTTGTGATCGGATCTGAATATTTGAATGTGATCTCGTTTTGGGCTGCGCCTGCTTCATGTTGTTCCCTTTCTACAGTTATTCCCATGGAAAACAAAGTATTGGACAAGTCCATTCTGTAGGTTTCTGTTATGTCTCGACCCGGAGTTATGTCAAAATATCTTTGTTTGTCTATGAGGTGGTTTTCGACAGGGTAAACCTCGCCTTCTTCGTTCTTCAGTACAAGATAGAATTCTAGTTCAGCAGCAGCTGTCGGTTCATATCCTTCCTTCAACGCTGTCTCAGTGGCTTTTTGACAAACATATCTTGGGTCGCTTTCAAACCGTTTGCCGTCGGGTCGATGTATGTTGCAGATAAAGCTTACAACACCTTTGTCGTAAAAGTAGTGGGGGCAGACCGCAAACGTGGAAATCTCAGGTTTCATGACCATGTCGCTCTCTTCAATGGTGACTCCACCTATTATGGAGGAGCCGTCAAAGCCGACGCCTTCCATTAAAGCGTTTTTTGCTTCTTCGACTGGGATTGTTCTGCCTTTAAAGAACCCAAACATGTCCGTGAAGTGTAAAAGAATGTAATCAGCGTGGTTCATTAATTTTAGGCATGTGTCGAAGTCTTGAATTGGTTGAGGTCTCTTGTACATCATCGTGTTCTCCTTACACAAGTTTACAACATAAAGAGGTGTCTCTGTAAGTATAAAAACTTTATTAGTGAAAAACAGAGCAAATGTTAAATAGGTGTATGTTCTAATTGAATAATTGTCCAGTATAGGTGAAGGAGTAATGCGTTTGGACGAGACAGATATTAAAATTCTAGAGATATTGTTGAGTGACGCGAGGCTTTCCTCTAGGCAGATAGCTAAACAGTGCGGTGTTTCCATAGGCACTGTTCTTTCGCGAGTGAAGAAGATGGAGAAGGAAGGAGTAATAAAGGGCTATTCGGCTCTGCTTGACCAAGAAAAAATCGGCTACGAATTAACAGTTATCAGTGAGATAACAGTCTCTAAAGGAAGACTGCTAGAGATGGAAAACGAGATCGCAAGGCTTCCAAACGTCTGCGGCGTATACGACGTAACAGGCCTGATAGACGCAATAATAGTTGCGAAATTCAAGAACCGAGAAGAACTAAGCAAATTCACAAAACGTCTCCTAGCCCTACCCTACGTGGAGAGGACGAACACCCACATTGTGTTGACAACGATAAAAGAAGACTTTCGCCTAATCTAATCAACAACATCACAATCTCCCTTTTTACTTAACTATTCTAGAAGAGGCTCCTAACAATAAAAGCAAGACTTAATTTCAACCATAAATCTAGAAATAAGAGCAGATGTTACAGAGCGGGGGTTGCCAAGCATGGCCAAAGGCGCAGCCCTGAGGCGGCTGTCCCGTAGGGGTTCGTGGGTTCAAATCCCACTCCCCGCACCAATCTATTTTTCAAAGTGGATCAATGCGTATACGGGGGGATTAAGCGTGAAGGCCTTATTAGGCTCCTCAATCACGTTCGTCTTGGCTCTTCAATGAATGCGAGAACTAGAAATAGCGAAAACAGTCCGATGGCGCTGCTTACAAAGAATGGAATACCAGCTCCTCTTATAACTAGGTTGCCGAGCCATGGAACTTCGAAGACTTGAAATCTGTAGGTGTCGTAAATCCATGTGGACAGAATCGGTCCCAAGATTGCGCCGAGACTAAAAAAAGCCGCTAGTCTTCCAAAGAGTTTTCCCCTCACCCTCTTTGGTATCAAATCGGCGTTCAGAGCTCGGGATGCTGGCATAGCTACATTGTGGCCGAAGGATCGGAAGACGGTTATTCCAGCCGCAGAGACGAGGTTCGGGGCAAAGGGAAAAGCTATCGTGGCTAGCCGGGAAGGAAGACTGCCTAATGCTATTAGGGGTTTCCTGCCAACTCTGTCAGAAATCCTTCCAGCGAAAAGGTTACATGTTAACCCAACGAAACCTGATATGGATAGTATGATGCCAATTTGGAGCGAGGTCGCTCCAAAGATGTCTCCAAAGTACAGTACAGTTATGGGAATGATGAAACCGACTGCGAACCCAATTGCCAATGAAGAGATGTAGAGGATCCTGAGGGAAAACGTCACTTTCTTGCTCAGCTTCAAGCCCTCTTTTTGTTGAATCATTGCTTTGGACGAGCTTTTTCCCCTTGTCTCTTCGACTCCCCACCATACCAAGAGAAAGGCTATGAAGGCAAGGAGAGAGTCAATGAAGAAGGGAACGCGGTAGCTCCACGCAAGTCCTATTCCAAGTAAGTCATTGCATAGAGATTGGATGGCGCCTCCGAAGACTGGTCCCATGTTAAACCCGATCATGCTCAAGGTCAAATAGAATCCCAAGGCTTCTCCTCTTCTATTCTCAGGGACTTGGTCCACTAAGGAAGCTTCAGCCGGAGCAGCCACAGCTGCAGTAGCCACTCCATTTAACATTCTTATTACTAACAAGAAGGCCCAGTTCCAGACAAGACCTGTCAAGGTACCTAAAACAATGTCTGTGAGCAAGCCGGCTTGAATGAGTTTTTTTCTGCCAATCCTGTCTGAAAGACTCCCGAACTTTTGAGAAAGAGTTGCATTGGCTGCGGTGAAAGCGGCGGTAAATAAACCAATGTAAACAACTGACGCCCCTAAAAGCTGAACGTAATTCGGAAAATAAGACATAGGCAAAGCATAGGCTAAGTTTTCTACTAACGAAGATAACGACAGAATCACTACGCTGCGCGTATAAAGCTTCGAAGCTTGCATATTTCCCCTCTCTGAGGAAGACTTGAGAAAACTCTAAAAAGATATAAACATTGCCTCGTCCCTTGCGTGCGCTCTGCGAAAACTTTTTAAAAACATGACAAAGGGAAGATGCGGAGACATCTCCACTTGGTGAGGAGTTCATATTCGATCCCCACTTTTCTCTGAAACAGTAGCTGTCATTTGGTTCCAATATTGCGAACGTTAAAGAACTGCAGGGGTATCGCGATTTTTCTTGGGAAGATTCCGCAAATCGGCAGAGAAATGGCGGGCCCGAGGGGATTTGAACCCCTGTTCTCCGGCTTTCTCTTGTGAGACGTCCGGAGGCTTGCGCATCCCTTTTTGTGATTCGGCGCCTTAATCCGTGCTTGGCTACGGGCCCAAAATATTATTGTGCGTGGCTGAGATTGATTGTTGTTGCATGGTTATGTTTCGATTAGTTCTTCGTTCATCCACCATGCTCGTTTTTTGCCTGTTTTTTCTCCTGCGTAGTAGTGTATTATGGGTTTTCCAAGTTGTTTATTTGACTTTTTCTGTATTCTTCTGAGTCTGTTCAGTATTAGCCATCTGTTTGTTTTGAGGTATTCTGCCAATTCTGGTGTGGTTGCGCCTTTGTAGTGTGTGAGATAGTCTATTATTTTGTGGTCTGTTTCATCATTGCAGAAGGTGTGTGGATTTGTTTTTCCGCGTTCGTATGTGAGTAGTTCCAAGTTTGCAAGGTATTTCCTTATTTGTGCAAATTCTTTTTCCATTTTGTTAAGTCTCTGCTCTAGCTCCAAAATTTTGTCCGGTTTCGGCGTCTTCTGTAGTTTATCCATTATTGCATCTCGGATGAAGCTGCTTCTTTCTCCTTCTGGAACACGTAAGATCATTTCTTTGTAGACTTCTTCTGATATTTTCGCTGATATGACTCGCAATTTCTCCATGAATCTTCCCACACTGCTCTAATAGTAGCTACTAGTTACTTCATATTTATTTTACACATTTCCTTTAGGAAACCTTTTAACAGATATAACGTCACTTTCAATTGAACCTTGTTTGAAGTGATAAGTAATGTTGAGAAAAACCACGATTTCCCTAATCAAATGCGATGTGGGTTCTTTGGCAGGGCACTATGTTGTTCCAGAACCCCTGCTTAATATTGCGGAGAAAAATCTGAAAAAGGCAAAAGGAGATGGATTAGTCAACAGTTACCACATCTTTAATGTTGGAGATGATCTGCAGGTTCTTATGGTTCATGCGAGAGGCGAATCAAATCCAGAAATTCATAAGCTTGCTTGGAACACGTTTCAGGAAGCCGCAAAAAAGGCTTCAGAACTGAAACTTTATGGTGCTGGGCAAGATCTTTTAAAGACTGCTTTCAGCGGAAACGTCAGGGGTATGGGTCCAGGCGTTGCTGAAATGGAGATAGAGGAAAGAGGGTCTGACCCGGTTGTGGTTTTTGCAGCAGATAAGACTTCAGCTGGAGCTTTTAATCTTCCACTATTCCGCATGTTTGCTGATTCAATGAGCACTGCTGGACTTGTAATTGACCCAGACATGAGTGGCGGTTTCAAATTTGAGGTGTTGGATACTGTGGAGAATAAGAGTGTTGTTCTTAAATGTCCTGAAGAAATGTACGAGCTGGTTGGGCTTATTGGGGCTGTGGGGCGATATACTGTCTCCCGTGTTTGGAGAGCTAGAGACAGCTTGATATGCGCCGTTGGCAGCGTAACCAAACTTTCAAAGATCGCTGGCAAATACGTTGGAAAGGATGATCCTGTACTAATTATTCGAGCGCAACATGGGCTGCCAGCTTTGGGTGAGATTCTTGTACCTTTCATGCACAGCTATCTGGTTGCGGGATGGATGCGTGGAAGTCACTGGGGTCCAATAATGCCTGTTGGAGTAAAAGATGCGAAATGCACGGTTTTTGACGGTCCTCCAAGAATTGTTGCCTTAGGCTTTCAAGTTTCAAACGGCGAGATTGCAGGTGATGATAATGGGGAACCTATGGTGGCTGATTTGTTTGCTGACCCAGCCTTTGATATGGCTAGGCGTGAAGCAATGGAATTTGCTTCTATGCTTAGGCGTATGGGTGAGTTTGAACCGGCACGTTTAGGCATTAAAGAGATGGAATACACAACCCTGCCGCAGCTTCTGGAAAGACTGAGAGAACGGTTTAAGTCGTTTTGAATCCGCGTTTGATTACTTGACAGCTGCTTGATGCCTTATTTTGAAAAGCTCTTCATATCGGTTTTTGACGATTTTGTAGAGTTTTTGTCGTAGTTCCTCGCCTGATGCTTTTCTTTCTTTTATCAGCAGAGTTTTTCTTGCTAGTTCTATGTCGCCCAGCGTTGTGAACCATGCTTCGAAGTCTCCGCGGTCAGTGTGAAATTCTATGGAGGTTGTATCAACTTTTAAGAATTTGTCGCAGAAGTCTTGGAGGCTTGCCGCAAAAACGTTTAAGGGTTTTCCAACGTCAGCGTAGAAGTGAAATGATTTTTCCGCGGGTAAGTATGCTAGGATCTGCTGAGCTTTTTCTCCGTTGATTTCCGGGAAACTAAGTGCGCTTTTTCCTTTTTCGGTTATGATGTAATATCCTTTTTCAGGCGTAGTCACGTATCCCATTTTGGTGAGTCCTAATATGTGCATCATAACAGAAGGAAAGCCTAACCCGACCTCTTCAGCTATCTTAACGGCCTTGTTGGGGTTATCAAGCACCCACATGGTTTCAAGAACTAGCCGCTTGACAGGTGACAACCTCATTTTCACTACGTCCTCATAACTATTACATTTGTATGTTTATATTATATGTGCAATTCGTTTTTGAGACTTTCTATTTTTTAGGAAGGTTCAGTGGGTTAATATCGATTCCGATGCTTAAAACGTAGGGGTGGAATGCCCGAGAATAGCGTGTTTGAATGTTTTCCCTGGAAGCGTAAACAAGTTTGGGTTTACGTTTTGCTTGTAGTTTGTTCCTTGCTAAGGTATAACAAGGTTTTCCGAA
This sequence comes from Candidatus Bathyarchaeota archaeon, assembly GCA_030589055.1. Taxonomy (GTDB): domain Archaea; phylum Thermoproteota; class Bathyarchaeia; order Bathyarchaeales; family Bathycorpusculaceae; genus SOJA01. Next base: position 21,287 of record JAUUWK010000003.1, read on the forward strand.
AACGTAAATAATAGCGGACTCTTTAATAGTAAAGCCTAAAAAAATATGGAGGTTGGGAAAATTCACATGAAAATGGCTGTACTGGTATACGAGTATCCGCCGAAAATTGTCGGTGGTTTAGGGACTTATGCGGCTGAGATTACGCGAAAGTTTGTTTTGATGGATCATGATGTCACGGTTTTCACGATGAACGATGACACCCGTAGTCTTCCAACACGAGAGATCTGGCGCGGAATAGAAATTCACCGTCCATTACACATTGACATTTCTGATTCGCTGCCGGATGTGATTGCGGAAGACATTAAGAAATGGGGTCGAGGTATCCATTTATTCTCTAAAATCCTCATCTACAACTATCTAAGTGCTTCAAAACTTGTCAACGAACTGATTAGAAAAGAAGACTTCAAATATAACGTTATTATTGCACACGACTGGCTTTCAGCGATCTCCGGAATAACTATCAAGAAGGAGCTTGGATTACCATTCGCGTTCCACGTTCACTCCACAGAAAAGGGAAGAACTCTTGGGAACGGCTCAGAAGTCGTAAGCAACATTGAGCTTCGCGGCGGAAAAGCGGCAGACCTAATCGTCACAGTTTCATATGCTATGAAAGACGAACTTACAAAACTTGGTTTTCCAAAAGACAGAATTCAAGTATGCTACAACGGTGTTGACGAGCAAAAATATAATCCAGAAACAATAGAAGCTGGACAAACCGGAAAGCTTAGGGAGTCTTACGGGATTAAAGATGAGGATCTGATGATTCTTTTTGTTGGGCGACTAGTAGGCGTCAAGGGAGTTGACAGGCTTATAATGGCGATGCCTCACGTTTTGCAGAAGAAACCTAATGCAAAACTGGTCATAGTGGGTTTAGGCGACTTGCAAGAGTACTTGGTTAATTTGGTTAAAACCATGAGACTTGAGGGTTCTGTGAAATTCCGTTTTGAATTCATCCCGGAAGAAGAGCGCATTCTCCATTACGCCGCTTGTGACGTGGCAGTTTTTCCCAGCCTCTATGAACCATTCGGGATAGTTGTCCTTGAAGCGATGAGCATGAAACGTCCAGTCGTCGTTGGAGGGGCAGGCGTCAGTGGAATGAGAGAGATAGTTATACAATGCGGCGATGAACAATGCGGTTATCACATCAACCCCGCTCATCCGCCGGACATCGCGTGTGGCATAACTAGTGCTCTGGAGAATCCTGAAAAGACTGAATGGCTTGGAAAGAACGGTAGACAAAGAGTTCTGAACGAGTTCACGTGGGACAAAATAGCTGCGAAGACAGCTACGTTGTACGAAAAGATAATTAAGCGTTAAAATCTTGCTTAAGCATGTACTTTCTTGGGTGAACACTTGAGTTCCAGCGATTCTTTAAGTTTAAGAGAGAAGATTGCAAGGGAAGCTGCTAACCTTCTTTTTCTTGGGGTTGAAAAAGAATATAAGCAGGCTAAGTTGAAGGCTGCGGAAACTTTTGGGGTTCACTTTCTTCCAACAAATCTTGAGGTCGCGGTTGAACTTGACAGGATAGCAGAGGAAAACGAGGGTGAAACAAGGAAAAAACGTTTGGTTGAGATGCGCAGGCAAGCGTTGAAGTTTATGAAAATTTTAGAGGCGTATAGTCCAGTTTTGGTTGGAAGCGTCTGGCGTGGAACAGTACACCGTGAAAGTGACATCGACATAGCCGTGTATCATGATGAGCCGGACGACATTTTGGAAGTGATGAAGCAGAACAACCTGAGGGTTATGCGAAGTGAATGGAGAACGGTAACGAAGGAAGGACTAAAAAAGGCGTCGTTTCACATCTACTTAGAAATGCCAGCGAAAGAAAAAGCCGAAGTGATTGTCCGAGACCCTGAAGAAGCCGATCACAAGGAAAGATGTGAAATATATGGAGACGTAGTCACTGGGCTTCGCATAAGGGAATTAGAAAAGATGCTTCAGGAAAATCCAACCGAAAGGTTCGTCCCCTTCTAGTGTTAATTGTCTAGTTCAAAGGATGCTTAAATACGTGTTTTTCAATAAATGAAATTGACGATACATCAGTAGAACCGAAGGTGCCTATGTGAAACCCGACGAAAAAACGTTCAAGAAACTCTTTCCACACCTCGCCAGGGAATTAGAACTCAGCGAACACAAGGTTGACATAGGCTCTGTTAGGTCAGACGTTAAAACAGGAGAAAAAGCAACCTCTGAAAGATTTGTTCACTATGAGCCTGATGTAATAGACTTTATTCGACGGTGTGAAACAGAGGAACAAGCCGAAGAAATAATTAGTTTCATGGAGAAAAGAGGAGAAATAGAGAAGCAATACACAGAAAAGCTTAGGAAACAGCTTAAAGAGAAGGGTGTCCGAAGTTTCGGACCAAGAAAAGAAGAAAGCTATTATTTTAAACACGGTGGACAAATGCAAACCTAAATCTGTCCAGTGGAACGCCTTCAGATGTGAGCTGCCTCATTTTTCATGGAAAAGATTGGGTCATTTCTGTTTTGATAAATGTGATTGAAATTATGAGTTCAAACTAACAAGCAGTTATATGGGGATATGTGAAAGTTTGGTTTCTTAGCCGAATAGTGCCCCTAGTCCTTCAAGGGCGGCGTCTCCTTTTGCTTTTTCTTCCTCTTCTTTCTTTTTCTTGTCTTCTCCTGCTGGTTTAGTCTCTTCTGCGGGAGCAGCCGGTGCCGCTGGTGCAGCCATCATTGTTGGCGCGGATTTGATTGCTTCGTCAATATCAACTTCAGCTAATGAAACGATTAACTCTTTGATTTTTACGGTTTCCACTTTTATGCCTGATGCTGTCAAGACCTTTGACAAGTTTTTCTCGTTTATTTTTTTTCCAGCTTTGTG
>JAUUWK010000060.1 GCA_030589055.1 Candidatus Bathyarchaeota archaeon
AGCTAGTCCTTTCTAAGCTTCTTAGTCTTTTCCTTAGTCAGCCACTAGATTTTGATGGTTGGTAGTATAAAGTAGAATATGGTGAACAGCAGGACTACTAGAAAAGAGCTTAGGAATATAGCCATTAGCTTCTCCTTTTCAGGTATACTAAGGAAATCTCTTAACTTATCATATCCTTCTATTCTAGTTCCAGTTGTCAGGTTAACAAACTTTGGCCTTAACCAAGAGAGAAAAGCTAGTAGAGTGCCAAGAAGAGCTACTAAAAAGCCTATATTAAAATAAGTGAATTTGGCTTCACCCATTATACCTTCATATACAAAAAGGCCATTATTGAAGGGACTTATTTCATAAGAAATATTCAGATAGGCAAGTAAGCTTCCTAGATAAAGAAGAATGCTTGAAAGAGATAGGAAACTTGTAACCATTAGACTCTTCTTACCAGCCCTGCCCCAGCTACCATTTGCAAATGTGCCATGGATTGTCAGGCAGATAGAATAGGCATAAATTAGAAAGGCTGCTACAAGTAGACCAAGAAATATGTCTGATAGATACCAACTTGAACATATTCTCGGCCAAGGCATCCACTTCCAATCAGCATCATAGCTGAAGGAGAAGGATGAACAATTAGGAAGGCAAAAGCCGCTTCTATCAGTCCGTATATGAGGTGCAATATCCATTGAATGGACTATCATACCGTATATAGATACACGAGATAAATAAGAAGAGACCCATGGAAGGAAGAGACTTGATATTGCAAGAGCAACGCTTAATATTCCATAGAGGTTAAGCTGCATTGTAATTACAAATAGTTGCATTGCCCAAGATAAACTTAAGATTTTGTGTATATTGTACTTCTATGTACAAGCGTGGCTTAGCTACTCTTCTAGGCTTTCTAGACGCGCGCGCTACGGAAAAATTAACGGTATTTTGCTGTTGAACAACTAGATTTTTTGCTGAATAAAACATAGGTTTCTTCAAAACATGCGCTTTAACGCGTCAGCACCCTTCATTCCTATACTGACACCCAAAGTTTCAGCCTTCGAAGTAACCGCTTTAACCTCTTCCTCTAACACGTCTTCGAAACTTTTAACTCCACTAACCACTGCAGCGGCAACACCCAAGCGTTCAGCAGCATCAACGTTCAAAAAGCCACACATAATAAAGCCTTTCTCAGCAACCACCAAAAGCAACGGCGGTGAATCAGGCAACTCCACCCTCACTCCCAAACCAATCTTGTCATAAACCTTCACAGAGACAACGCTAATCATACAAACACCCTCTAATCAACAAATTATTTTTACGCATCTAGCTTAAATAAGAATCGTTAACATAAAACTGGAGAAACCCTAAGATATGCTAACAAAACTGAAAAAAAAAGTCCAAGCAATGCTTACAACAGAGGCAAAAGCAGCCCACAAAATAGGGTTAACGCCAAACATGGTAAGCGGCATAGGCATAATACTGGCTTTTCTTTCAGCCTTTGCGTATGCGGAATGGCAAACCCACTTGCTTTACCTTTTGCTTGCAACCATTCTGCTTCTATTTTCAGGATTCTGCGACGCGCTAGATGGGATACTAGCCAGACTTTACCATGAAACAACAGTCTTCGGCGGATTTCTAGACTCCTTGTTAGATAGGTATGCAGACGCTGTAGTATACGCGGGCATAATAGTAGGCGGGTTGTGCGACTCAGTGTGGGGTTTAGCAGCTCTAATAGGCTCTGTGCTTGTGAGCTACAGCCGTGCAAGGGCAGAAGCCGCGGGAATAAAGATGGAATCTGTTGGAATAGCAGAGAGAGCTGAACGCATAATCATATTATCCATAGCAAGCATAACAGCGATTTTCTGGCAACCAAAAACGGCAATGAACGCAGGCATAATCCTGCTTGCAATACTCTCAAACCTAACAGTTCTACAAAGAAGCCTACACGTTTACAAAGAACTAAAGAAAAAACCCTAAGCTGAAAAGCTGGAGTCTACCTTCTTCGTTTTCTTGGACGCGTATGCCTCTCGCTTTTGGCTCTAACCTTTACAACGCCACGATGCACAGCACACGAGACACAATAATACTTAGTCGTCACGGGAGCAGAAATATACGTGCCCTTCTGACGAAGCTCCTTCGACAAAGCGTAATCAACCATAGACACTCGCTTAGTAACTTTCTTAGCTTTATCCCTAGGGATCATTTGGCCACAGGAACCACATTGAACGACACCGCTCCTTCCCTTTCCACCCTTCGATCTCCCATGGCTTTTCCGTTTATATGGCATTACTTTTCACTTCTCTATTTCATGTAAAAGTATTTATCCACCTTATATATCTGTCCTCAGCTTAAGAATCGAGGCAATATTGGCTTTCACATCAATTTCCGGAGTTATTTTTCCTGTTGAGGATGTAAAGAGAGTTGTAACTCCCGGTCCGTGACCGGAGGAGACACAGTTCGTGTGCACAACTATGCCGACTGACATGGCACCTTGCTTGTAGATTCGCCCGTAAGAGTGGTCTGCATCTTTTATGGCTACAAGGTCGCCGAGCCTCAAATCGTCAAGACCATACTCTTTTCTAACGTTTTCATCAAAAAGTTGAATGTCATAATCCCCCGAATACGTTTGGTTCGCTCCTAAACCTGAGCCCATTATCTTCGCCGGAATCACATGTGTGACCGGAACCTCCAGTTTTTTGCCGTTTGGCTTCGGATCTAAAGCCTCAAGAAAGCGTGGATCCATATTCATCGCTCTTATGTCTGGAAAATCCAGAAGTTTCAAGCCTACGCCAAAAGCTTTCACGAGAACCTTGTCGCCAAGCATGAGCTTTTCAAGAGTTTCAGGCTGAAAGTCCACCAGCACGTGCTCTATTCCACCGTGTTTACCCGTCACAACTCCCTTTGCGCCTTTCGCATCCCCTGCAGCTACTGTTGCTTCGTTTCCGACACATGAAAGCACGTTAAACGCCGTGTTCGCACCTCGTGCAAAACGTGAGTCATTCTCCTTATTTTCTACGCTTACGCCTGGCTCAACGTGGTCTGCTTCCCATCCACACGCAAGGTCGCCTACTCTAATGTTGTATGTAATTCCTCCAACTCCAGGCAAAATAACTGGGTCGCCTTGAGCCGAGATCCTATAAATTCCTCTCCCATAAATTGGGCTGGCTACTTCACCGACAACCGAAATTTTCACCAACTTATCAACGTTTGTTCTTAACATAACATTTTCCTCGCACTAGGTTAGATGCATTAGTCAACAGATTCTAATAAAATTTAACACTAGCCCGAAGCTATTGTAGCTCTCTGAAACATGACAAATCTTAAATGTAGGATATTTGTTTTGAGTTGATTGAAGCAAACAAAACGTAGACACATATCATTAACGGAGTTGAGAACCATGTCAGACATTGGATTAAGGTCTAGAATGATAGTTAGGGATGTTATGAGCAGCCCAGTAGTAACCATAGATGAAAATGCACCAGCAAATCAAGTTGCTGAACTCATAGATAAGCATGGCCTGGGCTCCTTAATAGTAACAAGTAAAGAGGGAAAGCCCCTCGGAATCATCACAGAAAGAGACTTAGTTAGAAGAATCTTAGCGAAAAACGTCAAACCAGACTCGCTCAAAGCAAAAGAAGTCATGACCTCACCTCTAATCACGATAGAGCCCGACGAAAGAATAAGCGAGGCAGCCAGAAGAATGAGCAGGCTAAACATTAGAAGATTAGGAGTCATGTATAAAGGTCAACTCGTCGGTGTCCTCTCAAGCAAAGATATCCTCTCAGTCATGCCGGAACTCATAGAAAACATCCAAGAACAAGCTCTCATAGAAGGCGAAAACAGAGCTCAAAAAGCAGAAGAAGAACCGACGCCTCTCGCCGGATACTGTGACAATTGTGGAGGCTGGTCAAACAACCTAGAAGAGGTTAATGGAGATTTCCTCTGTGAAGATTGCGCAGCCGAATTGGAAAGTGAATAATGAGAAACGTTGTTTGCGTGCTAAAGAAATTAGGGATGAGAGACACCCGTCTATTAATGAGAACGAACTCGCAACAAAATCCCCTGCAATGAAAAGGCGCGTGCGCTAATCCTCCAGTAGTAGATGAAAACAACAGTAGTAATCGTAGAAGCTTCGGCAGAAATCAGAAAAGCCGCTGGACTTATAGTTTCAAAAACAGTGAAAGAATACCTCAAAAAGATGATAAAGGAAGGTTGGTATAATTGACTGTGAGGATGTTTTCAAATTGCTTGTTAAACAAGAAGGGAAAAAATTGAGCAGAGAAAGTTTTAGAAGGTCTCTAAGGGAGAAAGGTCCGCGCTCTTTGAAGACTCACCCCTCCAAAAAACAGGAATGTGAGATATTACATGTTGCAAAAAGTCCTGTTGTCACAATGGCTCCTACAACACCGATCTACGACGGTATCCAAATAATGGCTAAAGAAGGATTCCGAAGAATACCAATAGCAAACCCGGGAACAAGAACACTGGAAGGAATAGTAACAGCCACAGACATAACCGATTATCTTGGCGGCGGAAAAAAATTCCAAATAATCCAAAAAAAGTTTTCAGGAAACTTCTTCAAAGCCATAAACGAACCGATAAAACTTGTAATGACCAAAAAAGTTGTTTCAATTAAGACCTCTGCGAAGATAAGTGAAGCAATAGAATTAATGACGCAGAAAAACCTTGGGGGCTTGCCAGTGGTTGACGATGAAAAACGTGTAAGGGCAATAATTACAGAAAGAGACATCGCCAATATGTTTGTCGACAGAATAAGCGGCGTAACAGTTGCTCAGTTGATGTCAGAAAAAGTAGTCACAGCAATACCAAAAACAACGATTTTTGAAGCTGCAAGAACAATGACAAAGCAGGGATTCAGAAGACTGCCAATAATCTCCGAAAACAAAATAGTCGGCATAATAACAACCATGGATATTATACGGTTCTTCGGCTCCGGAAAAGTCTTCAAATATCTCAAATCCAGAGATATGAATCAAGTTTTGAACACGCCAACACTTGAAATAGCAACCAAAGAAGTTGTAACCATAGAACCAAACGCGGATGTCGGCCAAGCAGCAAAAATAATGCAAGAGAAAAACATAGGCGCTTTGCCAGTGGTTAGAAACGAAAAACTCATGGGCATAATAACGGAGAGAGACTTCTTTAAAATAATAGAATAGACCTAATCGAATAGTAATACGTGTGCTCTCACAACATTAATTAGCAATTGATAAGAAAAAGCTAATATCCGTTTGATGGAGCGGATGGATTAATGGGTAGAAAAGAACGGTGTCCTCAATGCGGGAGCAAGAAGATTACGATAATTGGAAATCTGAAAAAATGTAACGTTTGCAAATATGAATGGACGGGAAGACCTGGAGGAAAAACTCCTAAGAAAGACAAAGTCCGATTCTAAGTGAAGACTATTTGAATCTTGTTTGCATGGTTGATCAAACGCACGTGTGCAGCAATTTTCGCTAAAAATAAAGCCTCGTCAACAGCTTCCTTAACACTTCCCACAATTACAACGTCCTTTCCCTCAAAAAACAGTTCACCACATTCTGTACAATAAGCGACACCGCCACCAAACCACGTTTCCCATTTCATGCCTAAACCTTTAATTCTACTGCCACTAGCCAAAATCAAAGCCTTTGCTGAGTAAACGTCACGATCGGTTTTTGCAACCTTATCTTTTCTACGTAAAGAAAGGTCAATAACTTTCTCTGATGTGTGAAGTTCAGCACCTGAATTAGTCGTTTGACGCGTCATGCTTTTCATAAGTTCTTTTCCCGAGATTTTATCAGGAAAATCGGGGTAATTCTCCAAACTGCGGGCTCTTACTGCGATTCCACCTGCTTCCTCCTTAGCTTCTAAAACCAGTGTTTTTAAACTGAAAGGGTCAGCTGTGTTCCAGCCGCTAATCCAGTCGGTCCAGCACCTATAACTATAACGTCGTACAAGACTTTTCAACGCTTTGCTATATCATTTAGTCTAAGTTTGGTTCAAAATCTTTGTCCATATCGCCCAGTCAAGGGAACAAAGGCTACTCCACCTAGGTTATCTCTCTTAATCTTTTCGTCACTTCCTTTTGTAATTTTCATGAGGCTCTGGAATAGATGCACGCTTCCAACAGGGATTAGCATAATTCCGTTAGGCTTTAACTGCTCAATTAGAGGCTTAGGAACATCTGGTGCAGCGGCAGTCACGAGAATTCTGTCATAAGGAGCTCTTTCAGAATAACCCATGGAGCCATCTGCACAAATTATGGCTACACGATCTCCGTATCCAGCTTTCATGATGTTTCTTCTGGCAAACTCAGCCAAACCTTGAATTATCTCCACTGTGTAGACGTGTCCCCATTCGCTTCTCGGCGTATCGCTGGGTGCAACTACCTCAGCTATTGTCGCGGCGTGCCATCCCGAACCCGCTCCAACTTCCAGTACTTTGTGGCTGACTTCCAATTGCAGGGCTTCATTCATTATCGAAACCATGTCTCGCCTAGCTCGGCAACCAAGCCGAGGCTATGTGGCGCTGAAATAGTCTGCCCAAATCCAATTGGAAGCGGCGTGTCCGTAGCACTATAAGATTGCATGTTCTCTGGAAGGAAGTTTGCACGAGGCACTGAACGTATGGCTTCGATAACCTTTGGTGAGCGAAGAGTATGCTCCTGTTTTAGTTTTTCAACAAGTCTGTTCCAATCTTTTTTCTCCAAACTAAAGCACCAAATGAAATATTGTGGAATAGA
>JAUUWK010000023.1 GCA_030589055.1 Candidatus Bathyarchaeota archaeon
TACAGATTTTGTTATGACCAGTTTGGAAGGGCTATGGGTGTCAGTTTAGATGTTTACGGAAGGTTTGAACGTGCTTTCCGTCGAGTGGCGGGTAGAAGAAACATCTACAACGTTTACATTTTAGTAGGAGTCCTTCTAGGAGTGCCACTTTACTCGTTAATTGGAATTCTGCTTCATTCAGGCCTAACCGCTACCGTGTACGCCTATAGAGCAGCAGTACACCTACACGCTATTGATGAGAAAAAGAGCCCGGATGCATCGGTAACTGAAACAACTGGTATATATCGTGGGAAGACTCTGAACTGTCAATTGGAGAAGTTAATTGTCAGTAGAGACTGAGGAATGAGCTGGATTAAGGCTGTTTTTGAGGTATTCGCTGATAATCCGCCTTCTATTGCGATTGCCCTAGGGGGAATAATGCTATTAGTTGGTTATCTTTCTAAGGAACGAGAGTTAATTAATGCTGGTTTGGTCTTCTTCTTTGCAGGGGTTGGACTGCACTGTTATTTCTTGCTCTTCACTAGACCTAGCCACGCAAACACGTAACTACCTTTTTGGTCTAGTATCATGTCAAAGACCACTTCCAACTAGGTGGAGCAAGATGGGGAAAAGACATCACTCCATAAATTGAGGCTACTCATGAGAATGAATAAACGTTAAAACTAGTTAATTACCATCAGTATTTTCAATTCGTTTTCAAAATCCTGTTTACAAGCAGGCTACGCCAGCGCGCGCGAAGACAATTTTCACTCAGCCACAGCAAGAAACATTGAAGAGGCCAAGGAGCTTGTAGAGTCAGGCTTCAGTTATGTATGCGACATTGAAGGTGTCAAACTGTTTAGAAAACGGATGTAGCACCCACACAAAACTTATGTTATATAGGAAAAACTTGTGTTGAAAAACTATATAACGTTGAGTTCGATATTGCTAGAAGGTGCTGGAGGTTTCGGTTGATGGGTGTTTTAGGTAAGGACCAGTTGAAAGAACTGATTGATAAGTATAAATGCATATACCCGTATGACTACAATTTGCTTGACGGAGACAGCTACGTCTTAACAGTTAAAGAGGAAACAACCCTTCACTACTTAGAACATAAAAACCTCATATCCTACGAAATAGTCTTTACTCCACCGAACTATGTTGCCCATTTAACAGCCAAAAGCAAGTATGGACGAATGGGACTATCTTTCCTAAACGCTGCAAAGGTTCACAGTGGATTCGTTGGAAGACTTGCTATAGAACTTGTGAACTTAAGCAATGATCGTACCTCAATCACAATCAAACGGGGAGACCCCTTCATGCACATAGAATTTGTCACAAGAGAAGGTAAGCCATCGCCTTATATGGGAGGGTACCAGTTTCAATACTTAATTGATGAAGAACTAGAAATGTATATTCCGATTCTGAAAGGGCTTTTCTCAAACTATGATGAACTCGCTAAAATATGGTTTAGAAACAAACGGTTGCTACCATAAAAACAAGTTTTATAGCTATTCTGATTTTCAAAATTGATTTAAAATTCATAACCTTAATCAAAAGAAGCCATTAACAAATCGTTTAAATATTGCGATTATGGTATGCTGAAGAGGGAGTATTTATGCGTGCGCGCAATTATAGGGATGTTAAGGGGCAAGCTTATACACGAAAAAAGTTTGTTAGGGGCTTTCCACCTCCGAAAATAACCAAATTCACTATGGGGGATACTAAATCAAAATTTGAGTATAAAGCAAGGCTTATAGCCGTGAAGGGGGTGCAAATCCGCCACAACGCTTTAGAAGCGGCACGTATAGCCACAAACCGTTATTTGGGGGTTAAACTCGCAACAAATTACTGTCTCCGAATTCTTCCTTTTCCACACATGATTCTTAGGGAGAATAAGATGATTTTTGGTGCGCATGCAGATCGTCTTCAAGATGGTATGAAAAGGTCCTTTGGAAAACCTATAGGGACTGCGGCGCGTGTAAAACGCAACCAAACACTTCTGACAGTTGACGTGAATGCAGACGGTATTGAAGTTGCCAAAGTAGCTTTGAAACGTGGAAGCGCTAAACTTCCGACTCCCTGCAGAATAGCTATTGAAAAGGTGCAAGAGGAAGAGGCAAAAGCATCATGACAGAAATGAAAGAAACTTTGATAATATGGTTTGAGAACTTAAGAAAAACAGATATCCCCTCTGTTGGAGGAAAAAACGCCAATCTCGGCGAAATGATAAACGCAGGGATGCCAGTACCACCAGGCTTCGCCGTAACAGCCTTTTCTTACAAGAAATTCATCGAAGAAACGGGCATATCTGAAAAAATCTATGCGGTTATAAGGGAAACGGTAACTGACCCCGATGACCCAAAGCAGTATGAAATAGCATCTAAGAAGATTCGTGAACTAATCGAATCAACACCCATACCTAAAGATGTTGAAGAAGCCATTAGACTAGCCTACGGAGAACTGTGCAGAAGACTGGATGCAAACGGGGTTTTGGTTGCTGCGAGGTCAAGCGCCACAGCCGAAGACTTACCTGACGCGTCTTTTGCTGGGCAGCAGGAAACCTACCTAAACGTGAAGGGAGAAGACGAGCTACTGGAGAAAACTGTGGAATGCTGGTCAAGCCTTTTCACGCCTAGAGCAATCTTTTACAGAACTCAGAAAGGGTTTAGGCATGAGGACGTTCTGATAAGCGTCGGCGTCCAAAAAATGGTTAATGCGAAGACTGCAGGCGTAATGTTCACTCTTAACCCTGTTACTGGTGATCCGAACCAAATTATTATTGAAGGTAACTGGGGTCTTGGTGAAGCCGTTGTTTCAGGAGCAGTCACACCAGATTACTTCTTGGTTGACAAGGCTGCTACGCGAATCGTGGAACATAAAATAGCTAAGAAAACTGTCGAGTACATTAGAGACCCCGAAACCGGAAAGACTATACACGCTGACGTCCCATCTGAACGCCAAGAAGTTTCATGCTTAAAGGATGAAGAAATACTTAAACTTGCAGAACTTGGAAAGAGAATTGAGGAGCATTATGGAATAGCCCAAGATGTTGAATGGGCGATAGATAGAGACTCATCGTTTCCAGAAAACATTTTCATTGTTCAGTCTAGACCTGAAACGGTTTGGAGCCTTAAGAAGGCGGAAGAACGATTAGAGGAGACAACTGCGCCTGTTGTTCCTACGGAGTTAAACGTCGTCACGAAAGGTATTGGAACCGGAAAGAGGGACATAGCTTTTGGTAAAGCAAAGGTTATCCTTTCACCTGAAGACGCCGAGAAACTTATGCAAAAAGGCGATATACTCGTAACCCCCATGACAAACCCTGACTTTGTTCCTTACATGAAGATAGCAAGCGCTATTGTAACCAATAAAGGCGGGGTTACCTGCCACGCAGCCATAGTCAGCCGCGAACTCGGAATTCCATGTGTCGTCGCAACTGAAAACGCAACTGAAGTTATGGAAAGCAACAAAGAATATACTGTGGACGCTAGAAACGGCATCATCTACGAAGGGATAGCTAAGGAGATAATTCAACCAGCCCCAACACCCATAGGTGCAGCTCTAACCGCGTACACAACTGTGCAACAAAATTCGGTAACAGCAACAAAAATCTACATGAACCTAGGTATACCGGAAAAAATCGGAGACTATAAAAACCTTCCATTTGACGGAATAGGCTTAATGCGCATCGAGTTCATACTTGCAAGCTACATTGGTGAACATCCGCTTTATCTGATAGAGACTGGGCAATCGCAGAAGTTCATTGACAAGTTAGCCGCGGGAATTGCAACGGTCGCTAGGACTATCCAGCCTCGCCCAGTAGTAGTGCGTTTCAGCGACTTCAAAACAAATGAATACCGAGCGTTGAAAGGCGGAGAGAAATATGAGATTGTCGAAGACAACCCGATGCTTGGCTGGCGAGGGTGCAGTCGCTACATAAGCTCATGGTACGAGAAAGCTTTCAAACTGGAGTGCCGGGCAATTAAAAAGTGCCGTGAAGAGTGGGGGCTCAAAAACGTTTGGGTGATGCTACCTGTTGTACGCACAGTCTGGGAAGCAAAACGAGTGCTGAAAATCATGAAAGAAGAAGACCTAGAACGTTCCAGAGACTTCAAAATCTGGTTCATGGCTGAAACACCCTCCATAGTATTCATGGCCGACAAATTCTCAAAATTATGTGACGGCTTTTCAATAGGTTCAAACGATCTTACCCAAGGAGTTTTATTGATAGATCGTGACTCTGAACGCTTAGGCTTACTGGGCTACTTTGACGAAAGGGAACCAGCCGTGAAAAGAGCGATAGCGCATTTGATTCATGTAGCCCATCAAAACGGATGTACAGTCTCAATCTGCGGTGAAGGCCCATCAAACCTACCAGACTTCGCAGAGTTTCTAGTGAGGATTGGGATAGACAGCATTTCAGTAAATGCAGACGCCGTGATAGCAACCATAAAACTTGTTGCAAGTATAGAACAAAAAATGATTCTTGAACAGCTTGCTGAACTACGTGAAAAGGCTTCTGGACGTCCAAGTCAAAAACCGAAACAAGACTGGGAATGGCTACCGCAATGGGATGAAACCATAAAATAGCACAATCACTCAATCCCTCTAAAACGTGTTTTCTCCTCTAATGTTTTGAGCGTGTTTACATGAAACAATTCGATTTTGAAGAAGAAAGAATAAGACAAGAAATAAAAAAGCTTGAAGCAAAACACGTTCTAATCCAACTTCCCGAAGGACTAAAACCTCATGGGCCCCACTTAGCAGGAGTTGTGGAAAAAGCTGGTGCTTTACCCATAGTTTCTGCAGATCCGTGCTATGGCGCGTGTGACTTGGCGACAGCTGAGGCTGAAAGTTTAGGCGCGGATTTGATAATTCATTATGGACACGCAAAACTGCTAAAGTACGAACGTGTCCCAACAATCTACGTGGAAGCCAGAGCAACTGTAAAGGTGAATGAAGCTGTTGAGAAAGCCGTGCCTCTACTAGAGAAGTGGAGCAAAATAGGTTTAGCCACAACAGTCCAGCATGTACAGACACTAGATAACGTTAAAGAAATTCTCCTTCACGCCGGAAAAACAGTTGTCATAGGTGATGCTGGACACATGAACTATTCAGGACAAGTGATTGGATGCGATTACAGCAATGCCAAATCAGTAGCAGGCGACGTTGAAGCCTTTCTCTTCGTTGGCGGTGGACGATTTCACGCTTTAGGCGTAGCGCTCTCAACATCAAAACCAACAATAGTGGCCGACCCATACGAAAAAAGGGCGTTCTCAGTTGATGAAGGGGCTAGAAAAATCCTTAAACAGCGATGGGCAAGCATAGAAGAGGCTAAAAAAGCGAAAACCTTTGCAGTTTTAGTTGGGTTAAAACCAGGACAGAAAAAACTTGAAAAAGCATTAAGCATAAAGGAAAAACTTGAAAAAAACCGGAAAAAAGTCCACCTTTTTGCTATTAGGAATGTCACTCCAGAAGTTCTAATGAACTTTCCAACAGTGAATAGCTACGTGAACACAGCCTGCCCAAGGCTATCATTAGATGATGCTTCAAAATTCCAAAAGCCGGTGCTTACAATGAATGAAGCATTCGTGGTGGTTGGCGAGTTATCTTGGGACGAGTTATGCAGAAAAGGCTTATTCGAAAGCTAGACTTGGAAATGCTGCTTTCGCGAATTGAGCCGCATCCATCACCAAGACCAAGTCTCGAACAATACACAATTCCAGCAGATGTTGCAGCGACAATGCTCTACATTGTAGCATACACATACAACGACGTTATTGACAAAACGGTTTTAGATTTAGGCTGCGGTACTGGAAGACTGGCTCTAGGAGCAGCTTTTCTAGGCGCAAAACAAGCCATAGGTGTGGACGTAGACAAAACTGCGGTGAAAACGGCGTTTAAAAACGCGGAAAAAACTGGTCTAAAAGATAAAGTGCAGTGGATTATTGCAGACATAGACGCTATACAGGGAAAAGTTGACGTAGTTTTGCAGAATCCACCCTTTGGCGTACAAAAGCGCAAAGCTGACCGCAAGTTCCTAGAAAAAGCCTTAGAAGCCGGCAACAGAATTTACTCACTTCACAAAAGCTCACGTAGAGATAAAGCTTTCATTAAAAAATTGAGGACCAGCGGAACCCGTATTGTGCCAGTGTCTCCATCCCCCTTCATTAGAGGGTTTATCCAAAGATGCAATGGAAGAATTAGGGCAGTTTACGCCATGGTAATGACAGTTCCACACATGTTCAGTTTCCATACGAAGCGAAGACATGAGTTCTTGGTTGATTTATATGTTATAGAACGGAAGTGAACAGGCATGGTGGAGGAAACGTCAGTTTGCCTTGAGGGTGCTCCAGGAAGTAATGGAATTGTTAGGCATTTTTGTTCAAGAATCAAAAGGTTTATTGAGAAGCCTGAAGAGTACAGATATGTCGACTAGTAAATATCACGTTAACAACTGTAAGTATCTGGCTACATGAATTTGCATGATAAAGGGGAGTGTAAATGAATTCAAAGTCATCAGATAGAAGAAGTGGACGATTTGTGTCGCCGGGTGAACGCCTCGGCGTAATCGAAGAATTCATTGCGGATGCTGGAACATACGTTGAAGATGGAGTTATCTACTCTAAAGTTATTGGTCGTGCGTTACTAAATTTCTTAAATAAACGTGTCTCAGTCTATCCGCTAGTTCATGGGGTGAGAGTTCCGAAAACTGGAAGCATGGTTTTAGGACAAGTTTCGAGGGTTCAAAAACAGAACGCTTTTGTGCGTATACACAAAATAGGTGAAAATCAGCTTTCTGGTTTTTTCTCGGGCATCTTGCATGTTTCTGATGTGCAGTTAAGATATGTTGATTCAATGTTTAACGTCTGCAAACCCGTCGACATTATTAGGGCGAAAGTAATAAGTGAAAAGAACGGAACCTACCATTTATCCACTAAAGACAGAAACTTGGGAGTAGTTTACGCTTTTTGTTCGCAATGCGGCTACATGCTGGAGCTAAGGAGACAAAGAATGGTTTGCTCCAAATGTGGGAAAATCGAAAGGCGCAAAACTGCATTAGATTATGGAAAGGGAGTAATAGCGTAAGAAGGAGATAACTAATGAAGGTTAAAGTGTTAAAGAGAACTCAGAATGAACTCAAACTAGAAGTTGAGGGTATTAGACATGCCCTTTGCAACATACTACAAAAAAGGCTTTTAGAAAATGAGAATGTGGATTTAGCAGGCTACGACGTACCGCATCCATTGACTTCAAAGACGATAGTTTACATCCGTACAAAGGGTGACTTAAAACCCAAAGAAGCTCTGCGGAAAGCAGTAAAAAAAGCACTTGAAATGAACAAGGAATTCAGCAAAGAATTTAAGAAAGCCCTTAAAACTTGATTCTGTCCTTTATCGTCATAAATAATTGACTAAGGCCCTCAACAAGGTCTTCAGTTTTCTCTACCATCGCAATGCTCTCTTCCAACGTAACATAGCGATGAAGCCAAGCGTAAATAGCCAACGCCTCCGCAGCATCCGCCAACATGTGGCGAGTTACTCTTGATGGCATATACTTCCTCAGCCCAGCCTTCTTAAGCGCTTCAGCAAGTACGCGCCCCTTAACTTTTGCACCTGAAGGCTTTCCCTTTCTATTTGATAAAGCCATTGAATAAATGAAGTTTATGTATGCATCTCCAAGAGATGCAAGTTTGTGATCTGTCAGTACTTGAGCTAAATTCTCATAATTTTTTACGAAATGAAATGTCTTGATACGTTTCGTCAAAGCCTGAACCATCTGCATTACCGTTATCTACTCGTTAAACTTATAATCTCTCTTTTTCTCTTATTTGAGTGGTATTATTGAGGAACAGTTTTGGTCTGCAAGAAATTTCGTGTGATCAAGCCTGAAATTCGGGTTCTAGGAGTCGATGACGGAGTTTTTACTCCTCACGTGATGGGTTTGGTGTCTGTTGTTGGAGTGGTTTTTCGCGGTGGGTACTGGCTTGATGGTGTGATGCACACAAAAGTTGAAGTAGATGGATTTGACGCTGCAGAGAAGATAGCATCGATGATAATTAACTCGCCACATCACAAGCAATTAAGGGTTATAATGCTTAATGGCGTAACTTTCGCAGGTTTCAATGTTGTTAGTATCAAAGAACTTAACAGAGAAACAAAATTACCTGTAATTGCAGTGACACGCGAGAGGCCAAACTTCACCGAAATTCAAGAAGCCTTGAAAAACCTGCCAAAAAGTGAGGAACGTTGGAATGCCATCAAAGGCGCTGGAGAAATATTTGAAGTGTTCACCAGAAGCAAAAAAGAAAAAGTATACATGCATGTATCAGGAATTTTGGAGGAAGATGCGAGAAAAATTCTGCGACTAACCTCTACACGCAGCAGTATACCCGAAGCGTTACGTGTAGCCCATCTTATCGCCTCTGGGATCAGCAAGGCTTAACTCCAATATTTATTGGAATAAGAAAAAGTTTAAAAGTGACCATGTTAAGGGGAACCAAACGGATAGCGGGGTGAACAACAATGGAATTTTGTCCTAATTGCAGCTCCCGTCTTGTGCCAACAAAGGAAAAGACCGGCAAGAAAACATCTTTACTCCTTGTTTGTCCTAAGTGCGGCTACAAGAAGCAAGCATTGAACAATAAACTCGCACCAAAAGTTGCGAAAGTTATACAGCCTGACCCACAGAAACTTGTAACGGTAATAGGCAAAGAAGAACAGAAACTACGAACACTGCCCACAGTTAGGATTGAATGCCCCAAATGTGGAAACAGACTGGCCTTTGCTTGGCAAGTGCAGACAAGGGGAGCCGACGAATCCTCAACACAATTCTTCCGTTGCACAAAATGCGGATACACATTCAGAGAATACAGCTAAGTCTTCTTTGCTGTTGTAGTAAACACAGTTAAAAATGTGATTCTCATAGGTACTTCCAGATTTGGATCATGATCACTTAGCTCTACAATTTTAGACGAGAGTTTTGCAGGGATCCACTAGCGACAAGTTCGCAGTCGTTAGTGAATATTAACTTATTTGATGTGATTCTTAAGCGGCGCATGATTAAATGACATCATGCTTATGTGTGTAAAGTCTTTTATAACAACAAAGCGTATCCATAGAAGGAGGATTGCAATGTTCAAGTTGAAGATGTCCGATGCTAAACTCTTAAGAGATATGGTAACAGCTATATCCACACTTGTAGATGAAGCTACATTCAAGATTGACTCTGAAAACATGAAACTGCGAGCGATGGATCCTTCGCGCGTTGCCATGATTGACTTTGAATGGCCCAAAACAATTTTTGAAGAATATGTATGTACAGAACCAACGAAAATGTGCATAAACATAAGTGAACTATTAAAGCTCATTAAGAGAGCAGATCGGAACGAAGTTGTGGAGCTTTCTCTTGACGAAAAAAATGCGCGTCTACAGGTAAAGATAACGGGGAAATACATGCGGAATTTCACGATGCCAACGCTTGAACCCGCAGAAGAAGAGGTACCGACGCCGAAGGTCACCTTCAACGTTAGAGCTAAAGTCACAACAGATGGTTTACGTCAAGCAATTGAAGACGCCCAGCTTGTAAGTGACCACGTCCGCTTGGAAGCAGACAGTGAAAAACTAGTCTTCAACGCGTCTGGAGACCTTATGGGTGCAGTAATAGAACTTCAGAAAGGAAGCGACGCACTTCTGGATTTAGAAATTAAGGAGCCTTCCAAGGCAACCTTCAGCTTAAGCTACCTTTTAGAAATCATAAAGGCAGCGTCTGCAACATCAGAAATCGCCATACTGGACTTTTCATCGGACATGCCCATAAAACTAGATTTTCAACAAACAAAAGAAGGAAAATTGACCTTTTATTTAGCGCCAAGAATAGAAACAGAATAAGCGTGAAATTTGGATGCAGCTTACAGCAGCTAGGTTCACCAAGAACGATATAGCAAGATACCCCTTCTTGAAAGCAGCTATGAAATATATGAAAATACCAGATCTGAAAATTGAAGACTTAATGAGCCCTGAACTTGAGGAAATTCTTAACCGTGCTGAAGAAAGAGTGGAAGAGGCAATCTTATACATTCGAGTTTTTAGGAAATTAAAAGAAGAAGACATAGAAATTTCATCGTATCCTGTTGCGATGATACTGGTAACTGCAACTGGAAGCTCCTTTATCAAGAAAAGGTATGCCTTAGCAGAAGCGAAGCAGGCATACGAAGATCTGAAAGGTGAAACCAAAGAGAAGATTCTTAGATTCGCGCAAGATTTTGGATGGGAACTTGTGTCTAACAGAAATTCTGAAATTCCTTTCGAATTTACGCTTAGCTTCACAGACTACCTAAGAAACACAACACATTTGCGAAGGAAGGAATGGAAGCTTGTTAACCGCCTTCTATCTAGCGGAAATGTCTATCTCACACGAAACGAAACAGCAAGATTACTAAGCGAAGAAGCCCGCAAGCACATTGAACAACGACTGGAAATAAAAGAGATTCCGAAATTTCCCCCCAAAATAATGGAAATGGCTGAAAAAATAAAGAAATTATCCGTAGAAAAAATAGGTAAAGCTGAAATGAAGGGCTTCCCTAAAACCATCACGCAAAAAGCCTTTCCTCCATGTATAGAGGCCCTCTACCAAGCAGTCTCGGCTGGACGCCACCTCTCGCATATAGGTCGATTCGCACTAACTTCCTTCCTTGTGAACATAGGAATGCCATCGGAGAACGTTATTGAATTGTTTAGAAGCTTCTCTGATTTTAATGAGAGGATGACGCGTTACCAGGTGGAGCACATTGCGGGAGAAAGGGGTTCAAGAACGCGATACATCCCGCCAAAATGTGGCACATTAAGAACCCATGGGGTTTGCACAAACCCAGATGAACTATGCCAGAAGGTACACCACCCATTAGTTTACTATCGGAAAAAGTCAAAACAATCCGGATGAAGCTTCTAAAACAAAATGGTAAGCAGTAGAATTTAAATAGTAAGTAATTGCTACTCAACACTATTTATGGAAAGGTGCGAAACGCAAAGATGAACACTCAAGTTCCCTCGAGTACAAGCTCACTGGATGAAGGATTAGTGGGGAACATGAGTTTTAAGGCAAGCTTATCCGAATCTATTGAAGGCAATTTAGACGTGAATTCTGAGATCGGGGTGGTCCTTCCCACATATTGTGAAGCACAAAACATTGAAAAATTAATTGAGGAAATTGAAAACCTAAACTTGAACACCTCCATTCTAGTTATAGATGATTCTAGCCCTGACGGAACATCAGACATTGTAAGAAAATGTCAGAAAAAACATAACAATATTTTACTCTTTGAAAGACCGAAAAAGTCTGGACTAGGAACCGCAATAACCGATGGTTTCAGGATATTCTTGTCAGTAAAAAATCCTCCAAAGTATATAATTACGCTGGATGCTGATTATTCGCACAACCCTAGAGAAATTCCCAAGTTAATAGCTCCAGTGCAAAAAGGGTTCGACCTTGTTGTTGGAAGCAGGTATTGCAAACACGGTAGTACAAGAGACTGGAGTTTCATACGCTTGGCAGTAAGCAAAATAGCTAATCTGCTCACAAAGTTAAGGGTTCACGCAAAAATATCCGACTACACCAGTGGAATGCGTTGTTATTCAACGAAACTTGTCAGAGGTATAATAAACCATTTGCATAGCCGAACCTACGAAATACAGATAGAAACAATCAGGCAAGCTAATCTGCGAAAATTCAGAATAAAAGAAATACCAATAACCTTTGTCAACCGAAAAAAAGGAAAATCAAAGTTAAGCATCCATGAAATAAAAGACTTCCTTTCTTACATCTTCTCCATCAATCGAAAATACTAAATCA
>JAUUWK010000015.1 GCA_030589055.1 Candidatus Bathyarchaeota archaeon
CCGATTCTGATTTTAGAGAGCTTTTCCTTTGACCATACTTGTCCGAAGCAGAAGTTTTGTGCTTGATTTTGAAAGCATACCCACGATTCCTTGTAATCTTCAGGGTCTGTTGGGAGGTCTGACTCTGAGACTGGAAACCCAATCATTTCGTGCTCCATAATCTCTTCCAATGGAACAATCATTTTGTAATGAATGTTCTCTAGCCATCCTCTTCCAAAGATCCGTACTTTCAGCTTGTAGGTTACCTCTGGATTCATGTTGACGATTTTAATCTGTTCTTTGATAATTGAGGTTCCGGTGTAAAAAGTTAGTATTCTCATCACTTTGACGCCTGGCTTGTCTGGATGCATGCCTGAAAGAACTAGTTCTAGGCTTTCTGGCTTCTTAAGGATTTCACAATTGTAGTTGATAGGTTTAACGAAGCCGAAGGGCGGTCCAACTCCGAATCTTCCTCGACGCCAGATCTTTTGAGGCCCATACAGTGCGTCTTTATAAGTGATCTCTAACACTCCCTCTCTGAGCACCACACATGCCATGAGATCTTCGTTTTCAACAAACACTGATCTTCCTTGTTTAGTATCCTCGACTGAAGCAACCGCACCTCCTGGACACAGACATTTGACGTAGGTTATTTCAGTCTTGGTCTTAACATCAGCTCCATTGACTTTTCCTCTGGCAGACAATTTCAACGGAATGAGAGATGTCGGTTGATCATCCGGAACTTTTATTTCGATTTTGAAGCCTGAGTGGCTTTTCGGTGGGATTTCCGTTGGAATGGCGGTTTTTTTGAGGGAGAGTTTGTCGAGTTCGTCAATGATGAAGATGTTTCCAGCGAAGCGTTCTTTCGAATTGTTGAATACATTGAATTGAATTGTTCCGGCTGTCCCAGGCACAACGGCTACGCTTTCCGGATAGGTTTTGAACTCAAGTAGGGGCAATATGCGCATTCCGATCTCAAGAGGAATCAGCTCGCCGTTGATTGTCAAATTGGCTTTGATGGCTTTCTGTTTTCGGCGGATGTCTGGAACCTCTGTTTCCGGGTCTACCATGAATTTTGCGTTCAGTTCGATAGAGGCTCCGTTCTTGATGCTGAAGGATTGTTGGGGGTGAGCAGTAAAGTTCAGACCCTCAAACCCAGACAAAAACACTGAACCTTGTACGTTGCTTTTTGTGTCGTTTCTGATCTCTATCGTGAGTTCTTGCTCCACCCCTGCAATTACTTTGTGATCTTTGAGTTTCGCAATGATCCTTAGGTGTTCGCCATCGAGGGTGCGTTCTATTCCCAATATGCCTCGACCGTACTTGTCCACCCATACTTTAAGGTGATCTTCATCTTCAGAGAATTCGTATGGAAACACTTCCATCTCTTCTAGCTGGAACTTGTCAGGGACGAGGTCCAACTTTCTTTTTTGCGATAGATACCAATCATGCTTTTTGAAGAATTCTTTTGCGATTGGGAAGGTTATGATTCCAGGGATATAGTCTTGCATTCCTACGCTTGTTTCTGGAACCCAAAACAGCCCGCATTTTTTGTATAAAGGTACTGCTCGCATGTTGCCCGCCCAAGTGTCGAGGTCTACGCGTCTCAAGTTGTTTTCAGTTGCGATTTGAAGCGATTTGAGGATGAGGGCTTTTCCATGTCCTTTGCCAAGATAATCTGGATGAACCCCCAGCAAGCCTATGTAGGCAGCTTCCGCATCTTCCCAATGTGGATGAAGAGTGCAGATTCCTGTGAATTTACCGTTGTGGGTTGAAATCAAGATGCAGATGTTTTTGACAGCTACTGGAAAGGAATCGAGTATTCTTTCCGCTGTGTACGGGACTCCTCCAGTGAAGCCTCCCGGCCAAAGTCCCTCTCTGTCAAATGAGTTAAACAGCTCCGCTAGTTTTGAAGCGTCTTCCTTTTGAAACTCAACGATTGTAGGCGCATATTTCTCCCGTTTACTCATTCTTGGAGGTTCTCCATATCATCTGGTGAATATCATTCTCTCCGAATAGACACTAACGATACACTTAAGCCTTTCATTCAATCGCTAAGATGCCAAGAAAATATCGGCAAAAAACGGAGCTCAGTCAAAACCTTCAAAAAACACTCGCGCACAATATCTCACGCAAAACCCTATTTTTTTATTTTTTCTAGTTTCCTCTTCTGTAAATAGTTACTTACCATGAGGATTCAGTTAGAACAACGATGTAGTCAGTATACAATGCTTCCTTGTTAGCCATTTCTTTTTTTGCTTTAAAAATCTCATTTTTAACCTCTCTAGATTAACTCAATTAATCAACATCTAAGAACTTTGCTTGATCTTTCTGTTCTGAAGACTGCAGTTAGAAATCGGAGTAAAGAATTAAAGCAGGTTCTGCATAACTACTTTACGGTGTAAAACATGAGGGACTACGTTCTCAACCAATAAAAACAAAACATTTAATAGCCCTCAAATCAGTTCAGAAATCTCCATGAAGTTTTTTAGAAGAATCGAAGAAAAATGGCAAAAAGTATGGGAAAAAGCAAGGATTTTCGAGGCAGACCCAGACCCAGATAAAAAAAAGTTCTTCGTCACTTTTCCGTACCCATACATTAACGGACCACTCCATGTTGGCCACGCATTCACAGCCTCACGGGTAGATGCATATGCACGATTCAGACGAATGCAAGGTCACAACGTATTGTTTCCGTGGGCGTGGCACTGGACAGGCCAGCCGCTATTAGGAGCAAGCCAACGCGTTGCAAAAGGCGACGAAACATTCACAAGAGTTTTAAGAGAAGTGGATGGCGTTCCAGAAGAGGAACTCAAGAAATTTGTTGACCCAATTTATATGGCAACATACTACACAAACGAAAGCAGAATTGCCGCAAAGCGAATAGGCTTCTCAGTTGACTGGAGAAGAGAATTCAACACAACAATGCCAGCCTTCCAGAAATTTATTAAATGGCAATATGAAAACCTAAAAGCTAAAGGATACGTCATAAGAGGAACGCATCCGGTCGTATGGTGTCCTAAATGCAAAAGCCCAACGGGAGACCATGACCGCCAAGAAGGTGTAGGTGTCGCACCAGAAGAATATACGCTGATAAAATTCAAACTGGACGAGGAAACCTATCTACCAGCAGCCACACTTCGACCGGAAACAATCTACGGAGTAACAAACATTTGGATACATCCAGACGCAACCTATATAGAAACAAAAGTGGACAATGAAAAATGGATAATAAGCGAAAAGGCAGCTGAAAAACTGAAAGAACAAGCAAGAAACGTGAAATTAAAACGGAAACTAAAAGGAAGAGAACTTGCAGGAAAAAGCTTTGAAAACCCCGTAACCAGAGAAAGGCTACTCATTTTGCCGGGATGGTTCGTTGACCCGGCACATGCCACAGGCATAGTTTACAGCGTTCCAGCCCACGCACCCTACGACTGGCTAGCGTTAAAGGACCTGAAAGAGAACCCAGAAACCCTGCGCGAGTTCGGTATAAACCCAGAAACTGTGAAGAAGATAAAGCCGATTTGCATGATTAGAGTCGAAGGTTTCGATGAATATCCAGCCATCGAAATCGTGGAACAATTGAAAGTGAAAGATCAACACGATCCAAAAGCTGAAGAAGCAACAAAAATCCTTTACAAGAAAGAGTTCCACAGCGGAGTCTTGAAAGAG
The DNA here is from genome assembly GCA_030589055.1 of Candidatus Bathyarchaeota archaeon. Taxonomy (GTDB): domain Archaea; phylum Thermoproteota; class Bathyarchaeia; order Bathyarchaeales; family Bathycorpusculaceae; genus SOJA01. Next base: position 3,652 of record JAUUWK010000015.1, read on the forward strand.
AACTGCATGGAATACGCTGGAAAGATGGTTCGAGAAGTTAAAGAAACTTTGATAGAAGATTTTGTAAAACGTGGAATTGCCGATTCCATGTATGACTTGCCACAGCCGGTTGTTTGCCGATGCTTAACTCCATGCATAGTCAAAGTATTGCAAGATCAATGGTTCCTAAAGTATTCAGACCTGGAATGGAAGGAAAAAGCGAAGGAAGCATTAAGCAAAATGAAAATTTATCCGGAAACAGCAAACCAATGGTTCTTAACGGTGATTGACTGGCTTAAAGAGTGGGCGTGCGCAAGAAGAACAGGGCTTGGAACACCCATACCATGGGGCACAGGCTGGATAATCGAAACCCTAAGCGACTCCACAATCTACATGGCGTTCTACACAATAAACAAGCACATAAGACAATATAACATAAAACCTGAAATGCTAACAAGAGAAGTGTTCAACTACATTTTCTATGAAATGGGAAACATAAAAGAAGTGTCCTCACAATCAGGAATAAACACTGAAATACTGGAAGAAATGCGGAGAGAATTCTTGTATTGGTATCCCGTGGACCTAAGGGTTTCAGCCAAAGAACTTGTTCCAAATCACCTGACATTTTTCATATTCCAACACACAGCACTGTTTCCACCAGAACATTGGCCAAAAGCCATCGGAGTAAACGGTATGCTAATGATCGAAGGAAAACAGATGCACAAGTCAAAGGGAAACTTCGTACCAGCTAAGAAAGCCGTTGAAGACTATGGTGCAGACGCTACAAGATGCGCACTGATGTTAGGTGCAGAAGGCATGGATGACCCAGACTGGAGAACCGAAAATGTTCGAGACATGAGAAACAAACTTGAATCATATTATAGCTACACAAAAACCATAATTGAAAATGCAGAATGTGAAGAAAATGGACATTTAGAAAAATGGTTAATGAGCACACTGCAGCATCGCATAACCGAAGTGACAGAAAACCTTGAAGAAATGAAAACAAGAACAGCCCTAGAAATAGCCCTATTCGAAATTTGGAACGACTTCCGCTGGTACATAAACAGAAAAAAAAGTGCAAACACAAAAATCCTAAAAGAAGCCTTGAAAACATGGCTAAAACTACTTGCGCCATTTGCACCACATATATGCGAAGAACTATGGGAAGAAACAAAAGAGAAATCTTTCATCTCGCTTACAAAATGGCCACAAGCAAAAGAAGAAATCATGAACGTACAAGCAGAGGAAAAGGAGAACCTGATAAAAGAAATCATTGAAGACACGCTGAACATCCTAAAAGCAACAAAAATCACCCCGCAAAAAATATACTACTACACGGCCTCTCCATGGAAATGGAAAGTCTACATGAAGGTATTGGAGAAATCAAAGCACGGAGAAGTAAAGCTGAACGAACTCATGAGAGGATTAGCCGCAGAAGAGGACTTGAAGGGGAAACTCAAGGAAGTCGCAAAGTTCGCTTCAAAAGTAGTACAGGAAACGGGCAAAGTACCTGAAAAAAGAAGAGTAAACCTGCTAAGAATTGGGACGTTAAAGGAAAAAGAGGTAATTGAGGCTGCAAAGGACTTTCTTGCAGATAGGTTTAGGGCACGCATCATAGTTTATGGAGATGATGAAAAGAAACGCTATGACCCGAAACGTAGAGCTATGCTGTCTATGCCATGCCGACCAGCAATTTACATCGAGTAAGAAGGTGTCAGACAAACCCATGCATTGACTTCAAGGTGTGAGTATTAACCTTAATATGATAGTTTTTCCGACCACGACTGGTTGTTGTAACATAGAAATCATCTTCTTTACGAAGTTTGCTTCCATACATGAGAGCTAAAATCGTACGACAAATATTCACAGTCGTTAATTTATTACTTTTAACTTTCTTTTCAATTTCCTCTTGCAAAATTCTGGGATTAATGGTGTATATCGTCTCAAAACCGCGTCCCGCTTTCTTATAACGTATTTCCATATCTTTCAAAATGTGCTGGACAATATCATAGTAGGGTGCTTTACGATATTTTATAAGGTATATGTAGTTCACTATAGGGATGGGAATATCACCCACTCTAATCTCGGACGTTGCCATCCCCTCCTCCAAATATAATATAAACAATAAAGTCTTAAAAAGTTTAGGGAGAAATGTTCCATAAAAATATTCCACAATCCATAATTCAAACATCAACACATAGCACTATATTCAACAATTTTATATGGAATTCCACGGGTCCGTGGCGCAGCCTGGATAGTATAGTCCCAGAAAGCGCGTCGGCCTTCTAAGCCGAAGATCCGGGGTTCAAATCCCCGCGGACCCGCCACTCATGTTCGATTTGCGAACAGAAATTTTATATTAGTAATGCAATAATAAATGGTGAACACTTCATTGTTTAACTTATCGATGTGTAAGGGATAGCGTTATGAGCACACACGCAGAAGAACTGAAACTTCGTCTAATGACCATAGAGTTGCTTAGAACTGCAAAGTATAAAAGAAACATTACTTACCGTGAGTTGTCCTCTAAGACTGGGTTGCCAGTAACTGTTTTAAGTAGATACGCAAAAGGACATGTCTTGCCAAATACTGCAAGGGCGAAGCAACTTTGGAAAGTGTTGACGAAAATTGTTGGTTTGGAAAGGGAGCTTCGAAGCAGGATAAAGTTTAATGAAGACGGATATTTCGACAACACTGAAATTATAGGCGACTTCAACATCCTTCAGCAGGCAGCCAACCATGCTCTTGCAAAATTCGCTGGAAAACGCGTCACAAAGGTTTTAACAGCAGCTGTGGATGGAATTCCGTTGGGTACTATGGTCGCTAACGCCCTAGGAGTTAACCTAGTAATAGCGAAAAAAAGCAAAGAAGTTGGGGTCAAAGTCTTTCTAGAAGAAACTTATGCGCTTAAGGATTCAGGCGTGACCATGACGCTCTACACTCCAAAAGACAACATCAAAAGAAGAGACAGCGTCCTAATTGTGGATGACATGATTAAAACTGGTGAAACTCAAGCCGCATTGGTCAATTTGGTTCGTAAAGCGAAGGCTGAAATCTCAGGAGTTTTCTCCCTGATAGCTGTTGGAGACAAATGGAAGGATAAGCTCAAGTTCCGTGAAGGCTGCCCAGTAGAAGTTATAACGTATGTTAAAAGCCCATAAGCGTAATGTCAATTTTCAAATTAGAGAAGGAAAAAGGCTTCTTCTCGCAGAGCATCACTGAATCCATTACGCTTTCTGCACTGTTATGCTGCCATCAATGTTTGGATCGATTCTAAGCGAAATGCGTCTGGTTCAACCGAAAGTGACAAGCCATTTTCTGCGTCAAGACAAAGCCGTAGTTTTGAAAACATCTGTAGGTTTTGATGGCTGAAGTTTCAGTTAAGAGTACACCAAACAGTATGGACGCTAAAAACCATTTGAAAATTTCCTCATTATCTCCATCTCTGAGACTTATACCTAACACTTCAGAATATCTTTGTCCAGAATTTTCAAGGAGGACCTTTGGGCTTTTCCGTTTCATTGGCTTTTCTTCTACTTTCTAACAAGTTTTATACTATTTCTGCATAAAACGGTTTACGAGGATAATGTTATGAGGACTATAGAGTGGCGTGATGGAACGGTTGTAACGATAGATCAGATGAGGCTTCCCCATGAGACCGTGTTTTTGGAGATGAGAGATGTCGCTCAAGTGGCTGAGGCAATAAAAACTATGAAGATCAGGGGGGCACCGCTCTTGGGTGTGGCTGCAGCCTTCGCATTGGCTTTGGTAGCCTATAACTCAAAAGCTGAAAGTAAGAGGAAATTGATTGACGAGTTAGAGAAGGCAGCGGAAATTTTGAAGGAAACGAGGCCGACAGCTGTAAATCTTCTTTGGGCGATAGACAGGATCTTGAATGGGGCGAGAGACTTTTCCGGAAACGCAGAGGATTCAGGTGCATTTGTTGTTGAGGAAGCTCAGAAAATCGCTGACGAAGATGTGACGGCGAACCGTTTAATGGGTAAGCATGGGGCTGAACTTCTTCATGATGGGGATGTTGTCTTGACGCATTGTAATGCTGGTGCTCTGGCAACGGTTGATTATGGCACCGCTTTGGGTGTGATAAGGGCTGCTTGGGAGCAAGGGAAAAAGATTAAGGTTATTGCAACAGAGACGCGGCCTAAATTGCAGGGGGCAAGGTTAACAGTTTATGAGCTTAAACGTGATGGCATACCAGTAACTTTGATTACTGATAACATGGTTGGCTATGTCATGTATAAGCGGCTGGTTAGCAACGTAATAGTTGGAGCTGATAGAATAGTTAGAGACGCCGTGATAAACAAGATTGGAACATACACCATAGCAGTCTTAGCCAAAAAGCATAACATTCCGTTTTACGTTGCGGCTCCTAAATCCACCTTTGACTTAGTACATTCCTCAACGGATGTTACTATTGAGGAAAGACGGCCGGAAGAGGTTACGCATGCAGGTTCGCAAAGGATCGCTCCTGAAGGAGTAAATGTTTTGAATCCAGCCTTCGACGTGACTCCACTGAAATATGTGACAGCTATTATTTGTGAGGATTATGTTTTACGTAAGGAAGATTTCGCAAGTTCAAAGTTAGTTTATAAGTAGAAACGTGGTTTTATGCTGGTTGAGGGTTTGTATGAGCAAGGTTAAGGAGAAGACAACTGGCCGTTCAGAACTTAGGGTTAAGGGTTTGCTTGTTGAAAAAGGTGTGAAGGTTTCTGAAAAAGAGGGCGCAGATGCGCTTTATTCAAGGGGATATGGTGTAGCTAAAGACGATGAGTTTTTGCTTACTTTTTATGAGGGTCTATATTTGTTGGATAAGGGAAACATGGAGATCGAGGATGGAAAAGGTGAAATGGTGAACTTCCAAGGGCTTTTGCAGCATTATGGAGGTGTTGATGAGAACGCATGGGCTAAATATTTGACATATCGTGATTTGAGAAGCCGCGGGTATGTTGTCCGCAGAGGTTTCGGTTTAGGTGTTGACTTTCGAGTTTACGAACGTGGGGGATACGGTGAAGAAACGGCTAAACTCTTGATTTTGAGCATGCAAGAGGGAAAACCCATATCACTAGAGGATTTGACTCGTGTTTTGAGGCAGTGTCAGAGCCTTAAGAAGGAGTTGGTTTTAGCTGTTATGAATCGCAGAGGGGAAATAGTTTACTATTCCGTTTCTCAGTTAACTCTGAAATGACGGAGTGTTCAGGTTGCCTGTTTTTAGAAGAGTTCGTGGGATGAGGGATTTTCTCCCAGAAGAAGCTCAGATAATGAAGTACGTTGAAGGTAAGGCTAGGAGAGTGGCTCAGCTTTACGGGTATGGGGAGATAATAACGCCTGTTTTGGAGTCTTACGAGCTCTTGGCTGCGAAGGCTGGTGAAGAGGTTCGTTCCCGAATGTACGCTTTTAAGGACTTAGGTGGACGCAGAGTTGCCTTGCGACCAGAATTCACGGCTTCTGTGGCAAGACTGGTTGCAACCACTTTGAGAAACGAGCCTAAGCCTCTGCGGATGTTTTCTGTGGGAAGTCTTTATCGATATGATGAGCCGCAGCAAGGTCGTTTCAGAGAGTTTTGGCAATCAAATTACGAATTGATGGGGTCAAGTAAGCCTGAGGCAGACGCTGAAATAATAATGTTGACAAATAATTTGATGAAAGCTGCGGGATTGAAAAATTGTGTTTTTAGGGTTGGGCATGTTGGGGTTTTGAGGAGAATTTTGAGTCAAGAAAAGGTTGAAGATAAAGTTCAAAACCGAATTATGCAGTTGATGGACAAAAAAGAGTATGACGATGCTCTTGAGTTGGTTGAAGCGACTGGAGTGTCTGAAAAGTGTTTAATGGCTCTTCAAAAGCTCGTGAAAGTGAAGGGCAATAAATTCTCTGAAGTTCTGAATGAAATGGAGGAGCTTGTGGAAGATTATGAAAGTGCTGTTGACGCTGTGAGAAATCTTCGTGAAGTTCTTGAGCTTGTTTCGGAAAGCGGAGAGAGAATTGACATGATGGTTGAGGCTGGTTTTGCCAGGGGACTTGAGTATTACACTGGAATGATTTTTGAACCGTATGTTCCAGAGATGAATATAGCGTTAGGTGGCGGTGGAAGATACGATAAGCTTATTGAGTTGTTTGGAGGCGAGCCTACACCTGCAGTTGGTGTTGCTCATGGAATAGATAGGATAATGTTGGCAATGCAGAAGCAGAAGGCTACACTGAAAACGAAGGAGGAAAAAACGGTTGCAGTGATTCCCATTAAAGAAAAGTTGAAGGGGGAAGCATTGAAGATTTCGCGGATGCTTAGAGACGCAGACATATTAGTTGAGGTTGAAGTTATGGGACGGAAGGTGGCTAAAGCTTTAGAGGATGCGGATAGAAGAAAAATAGATTATGCGATAATCGTAGGAGAAAGAGAAATGAGAGAAGGTGCAGTTGTGGTTCGAAATCTAGGCGAAAGAGAGCAAAAAACCGTGAAAATCGAAAGGATAGTAGGACAAATAAAAGGTCAAAACTAACCTAAGCCTATTGTTTCTCTCTTCGTAGGAAATCTCCTATATCTGAAACGTTCTTTATGACAGCTCCGTCCTTTGCTTTGTCTATATGGCGTGTTATCTTGCCGAAGCCTAGGCATTCGCCATGTTGGTTTAGGACTAATGTGTAATCGCCTTTTCTTTTCGAACCCATTACTCTTATTATCCCTTGTTTGAATATGTCTCTCCCGCAGCTGAAAAGCCATTCCGTCTTCTTGTCAACAATTGTCTTGTTTGCCTTCTTATCCGCAATCATTCTTAAGAGGTTGAAGCTTGGAAAGAATTTTCCTCTTTTGGTTTTTCCGAGGTAAGTTCCCGCACAAAAGAATTCTTTCGAGATCGACCTCCTCAATTTCTCATTTAGCAAAAAGTATCTGTTCTGCTTTCTTACTATTAGATTCCTGTTTAGACGAATTCTCGTTTCAAATCGGCTTATGAAATCTTCTATCAACTTCATTATGCTCACCCACTTTTTTTGAGTTTACAAAAAAAGATTCCTTGGGTCAGCCCCGGCCAGATACTTCTGCAATGCCGTATTGAATCGTCCAGTTGTTTTCTGAAAATGCTTGTTAAGGCTTTTCCTCCGTAACAGCTGATTTCTTCAACTTGGAGATTCAAAGTTCTTATTGCCCAGTCAACGTTTAGTTCGTTCTCTTCAGGCTCTAGCGAGCATGTTGCGTAGATTATTTCGCCGTCATCCTTTAGGACCTTGGCTGCTTCTGTTAGTATTTGCCTTTGGAGTTTTGCGTTTTTCTCCACGTCTTTTATTGTTCTTTTTTTGAACCAGTCTTTGTCTGTTACGAAATTGCCTGAGCACGGAACATCTAAGAGAACTCTGTCAAACCTTGTTTTTAGCCGTGATGCTTGTCTTGCATCCAACTGATAGACTATTGTGTTTTTTACGCGGCAACGTTCCAGATGGTTCGATAACGCAATTAATCTTGGCCTTCTAACGTCTAAAGCAGCTATTGCGCCAGTATTCCGCATCAAATCGGCTAATTGAACAGTTTTTCCACCTGGAGCTGCACAAGCATCCAATACTACTTTGTCGTTTAGTTTTGTAAATAACATCGCTGGGATTTGGGCGGCTGTCTCTTGAATTGAGTACAAGCCCAAAAGATATTCTGATGTTGCCCCAACAGAAAATCCTGATTTACGAACCCAATAACCGTTTTCTAAAAAGGAAATTTTTTCAAGCTCTACTCCTGATAACTGCAACCTTCTTATAACATCTGTTTTTCTAGCGTTTATGGCGTTTATTCTGATGGCTTGTTTAGGCTCAACATCCTCATATTTCCAGCCCAATTTCTCGTAACGGGTCACAAAAAATTCTTTGCCAGACATTAACAATATCTATGAAGATTATTCATAAAAGCTTGACGTTCATGCAAACAGTAAGTGACGTCTACATTAACAAAAGAACCTATCTGGTTTCAAATAACAGTTCGACTTAGAAAACTAAGAGGTTGACGAGGTTAATCACAGGATCATTGACTAAAAGTTCTTTAATAACACTTTCATTAATGGAAATAGAAGCGGCCGTAGTCTAGTTTGGTTAGGACATCAGCCTGCCACGCTGACAACCCGGGTTCAAATCCCGGTGGCCGCACCATCTTGAACAACTGCGCGCGCTAATCGAATTATGAAGTAATGCTCAAGCAAACAATCAATTTGGCCTAAAATCTTTTTTAGGTCCTTAGTCAACTTCCAGCTAATCTCTGGAACTATATTAACGGTTTCTTCAGTTCTCAGTTTTCTTCTCGCTGTTCACTCTTTTCCAGTTTACGTATGATTTCTAGCGCTTCGTCTATCACCCTTATTTTGTTTGAGATTTTTCCAAGGTATTTATGGAAGTTGAGGGTTTTCAGCACTGATACGCCCTTTTCTGTAATAGCGTACAATGTTCTCTTATCTGATCCTCGTTCTTCCACAAGGTTATTCTTCATCAGAAAATCTAGATGTTGTCTAAGAATCGTACAATTCATATCGAGTTCATATGCTATGTGATCAATGACCAAAGGGTTATTCACAAGAACTTCTAGAATGTCCTCGTATGATTGCAGCCTTGACTTTCGCATTTACGCGCACCTTCTTCTTTTAGGTCTTATCTATTTTGAATAAATCGCTTGTGAATTCCAAATCTTTATCTGTCAAGTTCATCAGAAATACGAGCAGAAGCACTCCTATGAAGTCTACATAATGTTTGTGAAGTGAAAATGAAACAAAGCTAAAGCGTTTGTTATAATCATCTTACCCGACTATGGTCGCACAGACCGAGCTTTCATTCTTAGACTCTCATTTCCTTTTCTGAATGTTGCATGTTACCAGTGGTGAAGTTCTTCATTCTTTCTAAGATTTTCTCGATGTCAGAGTGAGCTGTCATGTCTTCTCTCCAGTCTTTCGGAAGTTTTTCCTTAAACCTTCCAGCAGCGCGTCTATCCATCATCACTATTATTCCCTTATCCTCAGGACTACGAAGCAACCTTCCAGCAGACTGAGCCAAAGCGTTCAGACAAGGAATGCCATTCGCATATTCCATGGCTTTGTCTCCAAATTTCTCTCTAAAATATCTGACAAGAACCATTTGCAGTTCAGTTAGTTTAGGATAAGGCAAACCAACTGTTACTACAGCTGAAAGCAACGACCTGCCATTCATAGACATGTCGACACCCTCGCTTATTTTGCCCCTGGCAACTCCGAAGACAACACATTGTTCATGGAATCTCAAAAATCGAAGTAGATCAACAATCTTTGTGCCTCTCTCCTCAAGAATGAAAGGTAAATCAAAATTTGCAGCTTTAGCAACTTCATGCATTATCGCGTAAGATGGAAAGTAAACAGCCACTCTGCCATTGATCTGCTCAATAACCTTTTCCAGATGATCAGCAATTCTCTTCCACTGGGCCTTGCTACGTTTTTCAAACTTTGTTGTAACAGACATATCAACAACAATAAGTCTATTTTCCCGCGGAAAAGGACTTGGAAGCTCAACGCTTTCACAACGACTTCGCTCAAGACCTAAAACATCAACGTAATAATCAGTGTGCCAAAGAGTCCCAGACATAAGTACAGCAGAACGAAGCTCATTAATAACGCCTGCAGCCAAAGCAGCGTCAAGACAGCGGATCCCAAGCCTCACACGCCGTCCCTTATCCCAATCAGCCTCAACTCGCACATAACGAGCATAACTCGAGCCCACCAGGTTAACCCAGCCTGCAAGAAAAGTCGCACACCTCAACAGATAGGAAATCGGATTTCTACCCGCCTCAGCCCTTTTATAACGAATAGTCTC